>JARGOI010000059.1 GCA_029212275.1 Thalassolituus sp. | reverse complement strand
GATAAGCTGCTAATGCGGCCTAAGCCTGATAAACTGCGCCTTTGATTTTGATGTAACGGACCCAGCCCCGATGCCGGACGCAATTCCAGACTCACTTTTCGACAAGTCTGTCGGTATAGTAACTCCTAAAGTTGAGCATTTTTCGCAGCCTCTGACCTTGCGCAGTGGACGTGTGCTTAATGAATACGATCTGATCTATGAGACCTACGGAACACTAAACGCCGACGCCAGTAACGCCATTCTTATTTGTCATGCGTTAAGTGGCGACCATCATGCTGCGGGTTATCACAGTAAAGATGATAAAAAGCCCGGTTGGTGGGATACCTGCATTGGGCCGGGCAAGGCCATTGATACGCGTCGCTTTTTTGTGGTGGCGTTAAACAATTTAGGTGGCTGTGCGGGATCGACCGGGCCGACCAGTATCAATCCAGAAACGGGTAAAGAATTTGGCCCTGAATTTCCGATTTTAGCCGTGCGTGACTGGGTCAACTCCCAAGCACGCCTGGCCGATGTCTTAGGCATCGATTGCTGGGCCGCAGTGGTTGGCGGCTCTCTTGGTGGGATGCAAGTATTGCGTTGGTCGATTCAATTTCCAGATCGTGTCAAACACGCGGTGGTGATTGCCTCGGCGCCAAAACTTTCGGCGCAAAACATCGCATTTAACGAAGTTGCCAGACAAGCCATCGCCAAAGATCCAGATTTTTGCGGCGGCTGGTATCTACAACATAATACCTTGCCGAAAACCGGGTTAATGCAGGCGCGGATGTTGGGACACCTGACCTATTTGTCGGATAACGCCATGGACCAAAAGTTTGGTCGTGAACTGAGCGATGGTAAGTTGAACTTCAGCTTTGCGCCAGAATTTCAGGTTGAGAGTTATCTGCATTATCAAGGTGAAAAGTTTAGCCGACAGTTTGATGCAAACACCTACATGTTAATGACCAAAGCACTCGATTACTTCGATCCTGCGCGCGATCATAACGATGATCTCGTCGCCTGCTTACGTCAGACCACTTGCCGCTTTCTAGTGGTGTCGTTCACCACCGATTGGCGTTTTGCACCCGCCCGTTCGGAAGAAATCGTCAATGCCTTAATGCATGCCGACAAAGATGTCTCTTACGCATGCATAGAATCGGAAAGTGGCCACGATGCATTCTTGTTACCTATTCCGCGTTACCTAGAAGTGTTTTCAGCTTACATGGACAGCGTCGCCGAGCATTGTGGTATCCACAAACCAAGTTCTGTTAATGGAGCATCATCATGAATGCGTTACGGTCTGATCTGGCAATTATTCAACGCTGGATAGAACCCAACAGCGAAGTGCTTGATTTGGGGTGTGGCAGTGGCGAGTTATTAAAGTATCTGCGCATCGAAAAATCTGTGCGCGGTTATGGTTTAGAAATTAACCCAGAAAAAATCACCGCCTGCATTCGTAATGGCATCAATGTGATTGAGCAGAATTTGGATAATGGGCTGAAAAACTTCGAAGACAACAGCATCGACACCGTGGTGATGACGCAAGCGTTGCAAGCGGTCAAGCGTCCGGATTTTTTGTTGGATGAAATGCTGCGTATTGGTAACGAAGCAGTCGTCACCTTTCCAAATTTCGGTTACTGGCGGACGCGTTTTTACCTGATGTTTAAAGGTCGTATGCCAATGTCAGAAACCTTGCCATATAATTGGTACGACACCCCCAATATCCACATGTGTACGTTTAAAGATTTTGAAGTTTTGTGCCGTGAAAAAGGCATTCGAATACTCAATAAAACCGTGATGGATGGTAAGCACCGTGAGCACTGGAGTGTGCGAGTGTGGCCTGCCATGCTGGGAGAAATTGCGGTTTATCACATTACTCGGAGATAATTATGCGTTGGATGTCGACCTTGCAAATGAATGGCTCTCGCTTTGCTACTTTTATAGCGACTGTGGTATTTGCCTCAGTATTATCATCAACCGCGTTGGCCGAATCGGGTGAACGCAAACAAGTGTTTGGTGATTATGAGGTGCATTATATTGGTCTTAACTCTAGCTTCATCGAAGAAAGTGTGGCCGAAGCCTATGGCATTCCGCGTTCTCGTTCACTTGGTTATATGAGTATCTCGGTATTAAACACGGCACTGGGAGAAACACCGGTCCCCGTGACTGCCAGCATGAAAGGTCAAATACGCAACCTTATTGGTCAGAGTCGCGAGATAGAGTTTCGCGAAATCAAAGAAACCAATGCGGTGTATTATGTTTCGACATTCCGCTTCGATAAAAATGAAGTGTATCGAATTCAGTTGCAGGTGACGCCCGAAGGCACTTCGCGTGAATTTGTGGTGAATTTTTCTCAGCAGTTTTACGAGGAACCTTAATGTCATCTGAATCCGTTGTCGATAAAACATCCTTGTTAAACACCGAACCAACGCGCATTGTGTTAGCCAGTGGCAACCAAGGCAAACTGAAAGAGTTTGCGTCGATGTTTGATAGCCATTTCCAAGCATTAAATATCGAATTAGTACCGCAAAACCAATTAAAGGTAAGCGATGTTGAAGAAACCGGCCTAAGCTTTGTCGAAAACGCTATCTTAAAAGCACGCCACGCATGCCGTGCAACGGGTCTGCCAGCCTTAGCGGACGATTCTGGGTTAGAAGTCGATGCGTTAAAAGGTGCACCAGGTATCTATAGTGCTCGTTATGCCAATGCCGATGCGTTTACCGACAAAGACACCGCTAACAACGCCAAATTATTAGATGCGTTAACCGGCGTTCCTAAAGAAAAGCGCAGCGCTCGTTTTCAGTGTGTACTGGTGTATATGCGTCACGCCTTAGACCCAACGCCACAAGTATTTCAGGGGCATTGGGATGGCGTTATATTAGAATCACTCAGTGGCGCTGGAGGGTTTGGTTATGATCCACTTTTTTTTGTTCCCAATGAAAAGTGCAGTGCTGCGCAGCTGAGTAAAGAACGAAAGAATGCTATCTCTCATCGCGGCAAAGCGATGACAAAATTTAAAGAACACTGGGTTCTTTAAATAAAACCCATGAAAATCACGCAAAAAATCATGTTAAAAAAAGCACTTATTAATTAGACGGATAATACTTTGGACATATTTGCTTTATTAGAACATCGTATTGATGACACCATCGCAGCACTAAACACTAGCCGCTATGAAACACAACAGATGAAACAAGCGATTTCTGCCGCCGAACGCGATGCCAATACGTTACGACAAAATTTGATCGCTCGAGAAAAACAAGCGCGCGAGCAACATGAACAAATTGAATTTCTGCAAAGTCGCATCGACGAGTTGAGTAAAACCAATATGCGTTTAACGCATGAAAAACATCAAGCAGATGTAAAATTGCAAGCAATGACCGAAGCCTTAGCGAACGAAGGTATTTATGGTTTTGATTAACACTCCGAGAGCAGCGTCGTGCTAATTCCAACCCAAGCCCCAGTTGCAACCGCTCCGCTATTCTCCTCATCATTACCGCCGCTCAGTCTCTATATTCATATCCCTTGGTGCGTTCGTAAATGCCCGTATTGCGATTTTAACTCGCATGTACAACCAGAAATTATCCCCGAAAGCGAATACATTCAGGCATTATTGGCGGATCTTGATCAGGATTTGTCTTGGGTTCAGGGACGTTCAATCGCAACGATTTTTTTTGGAGGCGGCACCCCCAGTTTATTATCCGCCAGTGCTTACCAAACGTTGTTTGATGGTTTGCGCCAACGAGTGACCTTTGCGGACGATATTGAGATTACGCTGGAAGCTAACCCTGGTACGTTTGAAGCCGAAAAATTTGCTGCTTACCGTGCCCTAGGTGTTAATCGTTTATCCATTGGTGTGCAAACATTCGATTCGGATCTTCTTAAAACCTTGGGTCGAATTCACGATGGTGACCAAGCACAGAATGCAATTTCGGTGGCAAAACAAGCAGGCTTCGAGAATTTTAATATCGATTTAATGCATGGTTTACCAGGGCAAACAGTTGCACAGGCATTGAGTGATTTAAACACTGCATTAGCTTTTGCACCGCCACACTTATCTTGGTATCAATTAACCTTAGAACCGAACACAGAATTTTATAAATACCCACCGATATTACCTGACGATGATACCTTATGGGATATTCAAGAAGCCGGTAATACGTTGTTGGCTAGTGCAGGGTTTGAACATTATGAAATCTCAGCCTTTGCTCAGCCTAGGCGTGTTGCACGTCATAATATTAATTATTGGACGTTTGGGGATTATTTAGGTTTGGGCGCGGGTGCTCATGGCAAAGTGACATTACATGGGCCAACGGGAATGCAAATTTTTCGTTCCAGAAAAACACGCTTGCCAAAAGATTATTTGAACAGTTTTTTAAACGGTGATTTTATAAATGGTCAAAAGCATCAAATTAAAATTACCGAAGCCGTTGATCGCGTCGACGTTGGCTTAGAATGTTTAATGAATGCCTTGCGCTTAACCGATGGAATTTCTGTGGCGGATTTTCAAAAACATACAGGATTAACGTTGGAAGATTTAACCAAGCCGATTGCACAAGCTCAGAAATTAGGACTGTTGGAAGTCGATACCCGTATCTACCCCAGCGAGCGCGGTCAACGTTATTTGAACGAGCTGCTGGGTATATTTTTAACAGACTGATTGAGATGAAACTTCGTCAGCAATTACACAATCAATGATCTACTTTCTGCATCAACCGTTGGCAACTGTGTCATTTGTTTAAATTCATCATTGTCTTGCAAGTTTACAAAGCTATTATCCATAGCGGCTTGTTCTCGCAGCGCTTCCGAATGAAGGATGGCTGACGCTAAATCACGTAAGGCTTCTTCGTTGTATCCGGTTTCCGCGAACGCACAGGCACGTTGGTAAAGGGCGTGACTGCTATCAGGATCAATGGTTAACGCACGATTGGCCAAGCTGGTGGCCCATTGTGCTTGCCCCATGGCTAACGCAGCATCTGCTTTGTAGGTAAGTGCTTCGATATCGTCGGGGCGAAGATCTAAGATTTGATCGTAAACCGCAATTTTATTTTGCGGGCTAGGCTCTTGCGAAGCTTTCAACCATAACGAATGTATTTCGTTAGTCTGTTCGATTTTTTCTTGCGCTGCCGCAATGTGTCTCGATTTGCTATTTAACTCGTGTTCGAGTTTTTCCAAGCGCATTTCGTAAGAGTCGGTAATACGCTTCACTTCTTCGTTAGCAAGTTTGCTGGCGCGCTCTTTAATTTCTCGTAGCGAATTCCAGCCCACCAACACAAACAGTGTTGATGCACCGGCAATAAGATAAAAGAAATACGTCACTGTATCGGTGGCATAAGTTAATGCTCTGTCGGCAACGCTCAATTCTCTATCGGTCAACGCTTGGGTAAATTCCACACGAGAATCTGCCAATTGTTGGCGTAGATTTTTTACCTCGTCTAGTAAATAGCGCTCAGTAAAGGCGCTGTATAACGGCGCTCTCAATGAATCGATCGTGGCTTGAGCGGTTTGGTCTCCGCTCATCTGTTGATTATTTGTATTAGGATTGGTGTTGTTTGTTGTGTTGCTATTCGCTGGATTAGTAGCCGGCTCGTTATTAACAATATCGGCACTAACTACCTCGGCACTAACTACCTCAGCATTGACGCGCTCTGGCAAAAACGCCAGAGCGCCCACAAAAAACAACAGTGAAGCAAGCATGTGTAAGCACGTTTTTATCATGCAGTTTCGGCTCGCTGCCAATCATCATTACGCTCAATTAATGCACCATGCAATGCTTTCACCGATGCGGCGTAGTCTTGATCAGAGACAATAAACATCATATCTACCTGACGCATGGCTTGGTGTACCGATAAGATATTAATATTTTTTTCTGACAATGCTGAGACCGCAGATTGCAGTAATCCAGGAACCTTCATGTCACTACCAATGGCACAAACGATGGCCAGTTTTTCAACACGAATATCGGCACCGGTATAGGCTGATTGCAAACGATCCATCAACCAATTAATACGACGCTTATTACCCTTTAAATAAAAGGTCACGGTGTTGGCATTATAGTCTTTAGTTAATACGCGCACGCCAGATTCAAGCACTAGGTCGTTCATTCGTTGACCATAGGCAGCATCGCCGACCATGTCTTGATCAAACATTTCCAGTGCCCAAACATTGCGCGTTCCGGCAATAATTTCAACTTTAGGTGTCGCGCTGCTGTAATCGCTACGGATTTCGGTACCACTGTGTTCCGGTTCGAAGGTATTTTTCACACGTAAAATAATATTACGCTTTCGTAGACCAGCCGCCGCTTTGGGGTGAATGGCTTCCATCCCTAAGTTGGCTAACTGATCGGCAACGTCGTAGTTGGTTAAGCCAATTGGGTGCACATTTTCTGCCCCTACCATTTCTGGATCAGCGGTGCTTAAGTGATATTCTTTGTGAATAATCGCTTCACGTGCGCCTGTAACGGTAGCCACCTTACTGAAGGTCATTTCACTATAACCACGGTCGTAGGTTTTCATTAAACCTTCTCGACATTGAGTGTAGCCAGTGACGATCGGCATTTGCGTTGCCAAATCGACGTCGGCAAACGCATGGCTAATGTGATCTTCGAGACTGTGCTGTGTGTCTGAACGCCAGTTGGTCAAATCGACAAAACAAGCGTTGACGTCATTTAGTTGCAACAACTGAACCGAGTTGTAAGCACTGTGCGCTTCGCCCAATGCGCTGACCATTTCGCGTACGCGGTGTAGGTGGTCATCAAGATGGAAGTGACCAAAATTACACACGGTTTCTAGATTGTCTAAACATTGGCTGACGTCATTGATACGACCAATAATGAACTGATCGGCGCGTTTGCGAGCCAGTGGTTGGTCTGCAAACATTTCGGCATTTACCGATAACATTGACGCTTGCACGTCATAAAGCTTTTGCTGCCAAGAATGTTTTTCATCCATTTCAGCAAACAATTTATAGACACCAGATTCACCAGTTTTTTTATGTTCCAATAAACCGTTGGTCATTCCAGCATAGGCTGAAACTACAAAAATACGTTGGTATAGTGTTTTATTTTCTTGTCCATGAGGAATTTGCTTACGCATCCAAATATTTTCTAGAACGTCTTGGTAGCGAGTCATAGATGTGCCGCCAATTTTTTCGACACTATGAATTTTTTCAATATTTGAAGATTTTTCTAATGTTGTTGTAGACATAATATAATATTCACAATTTTGTTGTGTTCTATGTTTAAAAGCTCAATTTAAATAAACGCTCAAAAACTAAAAGTGCTGGATATGTTAAGTATTGCGACTTGGCGATAAAAAAATTTGTCTTTGCTCCGGAAAAGCGAATTGCTTAAATGGAGCAAAAGACTAATAGCAAGAACCTAGTAACAAAAAGCTATTAAATAGTTGCACACGTCGCAAATACGAAAAATTAATCGTCACTTAACGCATAAACACCGTTTTCATCGTGCACTTCTTTGCCGTTTAACGGCGGATTGAAGACACAAGCCATTTGCATATCTTTGCTAGCACGCAACAGATGTTTATCGTGTTTGTCTAGGATATAAAGAGTACCGGGTTTGATTGGATAAACTTTTCCATCGTTGCACGTTTCAACTTCACCTTCGCCCGAAATACAATAAACTGACTCTAAATGGTTTTGATACCAGATGGGCGTTTCGGTGTTGGCAAAAATAGTGGTGATGTGAAAAGAGAAGCCCATTTTGTCTTCTTTTAATAACATGCGAACGCTTTCCCAGTTGCCACCGTTAACGGCACGTTCACTGTTTTGGCATTCTTCTAATGTTCTAACGATCATAAAATTTGTCTCCCCTTAAGATGCTTTTGAAATTTGTTCGCTCATGACTTCCGCAACACACTTCTCAAGAATATCGAGGCCAGCATTCAAGGTGCTTTCTTCGATAGTTAATGGGGCTAAAATTTTAACCACTTGGCTGTCAGAGCCACTGGTTTCGATTACGAGGCCTTTAGTAAATGCAAGTTCGGTAATCTTGCCAGCGATGTCACCATTAGCAAATTCCAGACCCTGCATAATGCCGCGGCCTTTGTGTTTCATCTTGCCGCCGTTTTCAGCTTGAATCTCTTTCAGGCGACGTCGAATGATGTGCGCTTTGTGTTGCACACTTTCTGAAAATGCATCATCAGCCCAGTAGGTCTCTAAGGCGCGACGTGAGGTTACGAAGGCGTGATTGTTACCACGGAAGGTACCGTTGTGTTCACCGGGCTTCCAAGTATCAAGTTCTTCTTTCAACAGTACGACCGCCATGGGCAGGCCATAACCGCTCAATGATTTTGATAAGGTAATCACGTCCGGCTCAATACCAAACTCTTCAAAGCTAAAGAACTTACCACTACGACCACAACCGGCTTGAATGTCATCAACAATCAATAGCATGTCATAACGCTTACATAACTCTTGAAGGCCTTGCATCCATTCTTTAGAGGCAGCGTTCAATCCGCCTTCACCTTGAATGCATTCAACAATAACGGCGGCAGGGTGACCTAAGCCAGACGATTTATCTTCGAGCACTTTTTCAAAGTACTTCAGTGTGTCGAAGTCGCCAAGGTAGCCATCGAAAGGCATAAAGTGGACGCCTGCAGAGGGAATGCCAATTGCTTTTTTATAGTAGCTGTTGGCCGTCACCGAGGCTGCGCCTTGGGTCACACCATGAAAACCGTTGGTGAATGACACGATGGTGTCACGACCAGTGTTCATGCGGGCAATCTTAAGGGCTGCTTCTACGGCGTTGGTGCCTGTTGGGCCAGTAAACTGAACTTTGTAGTTCATGTTACGTGGCTCTAAGATTAAATCGCGGAAGGTTTCTAAAAAAGCACCCTTGGCTTCTGTGTGCATATCAAGGCCGTGCGTCATACCATCATTTTCGATGTACTCGATCAGCGCTTGTTTAAATTTTGGATTGTTGTGACCATAGTTAAGCGTGCCCGCACCGCCTAGGAAATCGATGTACTCTTTGCCTTCGGTGTCTGTCAGAGTTGCATTTCGTGCCGCAGCGAAGGTCACTGGAAATGAACGACAATAACCACGTACGTTTGACTCAATATCTTTATAAATACCCATGATGTTCTCCTGTAAATTTGATTGTGTTGTTCGCGTCTTTTATTACATTCGTTTTTAGCATCTGTGTGTAACACTCATGCTTAGCGGTCTTATCGCCGCGATGTAATTTGCTAGGACGTCTTTGGTATTGAATTAAATTGATTACTGATCTTAGAACGGTCCGATTTCAACCAGCATTTCGCTGTCGTGATGTCCGTCAAAGTGCTTCGCTTTATCGAACAGCACCGACTCATTGAGCGGAGCATTCAGCGTTTTAGCTAAACGGCGGAACGTGTTCCAAGACGCATCGTTGCCAGCGGTAATACTGGTGTGCAAATGGTTAACTTCACCATTCTGTTGTTCGATCAGTGTAGTCAACATGCGACTGGCTAAACCTAAGCCACGCGCTTTTGAGCTCACGGCCACCTGCCAAACAAACAATGTCTTTGGCTGGTTAGGGATGCGATAACCCGAGATGAAACCAACAATCTGTCCTTCTTTCTCTGCAAGTATTGCGGTGTCACAAAAATGCGATGCCTGTAATAAGTTGCAGTACATAGAGTTGGTATCGAGAGGTTTACATTCATCTATCAATGCATGAATGCTGGCTCCGTCTTCCGCTGTCGGATGACGAAGTGTAAGCAGATCAGCAGCAGAGGCTGATTGCTTTGTTGTTGAGCTGATTTCTGGACTAAGTTGAGCCACAGAAGATTCCTTTACTAGAGTCATTTCCTATTTCAGAGATCGCGTACTGACTTGGCTCTTTCGCTGCTATATATAGGCGTCGGTCATTACGTCCCTGCACAATTGTTTAGAACACGATGTATTATAGCGGCGAAAATAATATATACAACACTAAACATATTTTTTATCTTTCTTGGGTAAAACAGCTCAATTTTAACCGTAACTTGCAGTTTTCAAGAGTAATTTTGTAATTATTTTTGATTATTAACGCAGTTTTATGGACAATGACTAACTATTAACTTCATACACATCAATAGAGAACTAAATAATGAGAGATCAAAATACATCGTACTCTATTCGTCAAAGTCGGGGTAAAATAGCGGCCTTAACGCCAAAATCACTTAGGATGTCCGCTGTGACCCAACATCGTTATGACGAAGTACTCGTCGCCTTGCGTCGCAT
>JARGOI010000058.1:6150-10415 GCA_029212275.1 Thalassolituus sp. | reverse complement strand
CCGTCGTTGGCACTTCGAGTTTGCGTCGCCAATGCCAAATACAGCAACAACGCCCCGACATTCAAATAAAAAGTCTGCGCGGTAATGTGCAAACGCGTCTGGGTAAACTCGATGTCGGCGAATTCGATGCCATTATTCTTGCTGCCGCCGGCTTGCTACGCATGGAAATGGACGATCGTATTAGCTCTTACATGCCCGCCGAACAGTCACTCCCTGCAGGTGGCCAAGGTGCCCTGGGCATTGAGTGGCGCATTGCCAATAACGAACGAGATCGAGCACTTCAAGCGATGATCCAACCCCTGCACGAGGAAATCACGGCCAGCTGTGTCATCGCAGAACGCGCCATGAATCGTCGCTTACAAGGCGGCTGTCAGGTGCCTATTGCCTGTTATGCCGAACGCAACGCCGATCAACTTTGGCTGCGCGGTTTGGTTGGCAGTGTCGATGGCTCTGTGATTTTGCGTACCGAACGACGTGGCCAAGCGGTCGACGCCGAAATGATTGGCATTAAAGCCGCCGAGCATTTACTAGAACAAGGTGCCGGCGCCATTTTGTCCGACGTTTACGGCTTCGAAGTTAAGTAACATGGCCTCACATTCCAACCCGAAAGCCTTGCCTCCGATTGTCGTCACGCGTCCTCATGCGCACGCTGAAGAATTGTTAGAAGCGCTTCGGGCCATGGGACTGGAAGCGCGTCATCATCCATTGATCGACCTACAGCCATTCAAAGACGATGGCTCGACCCCAGCGGAAGCTCAGCAAATACGCCAACTGACCCTAGACATCGACCGTTTCCGCGCCGTTATTGCCATCAGCCAAAACGCCGCTGAATGCGGTCTTTACTGGCTCGACCGCTATTGGCCGCAATTCCCCATTGATATCGACTGGTACGCCGTTGGTCCGACAACGGCGTACGTGTTAGAAGACGCAGGTTTAGCGGTGCAACAACCGCTGGAGCAATTTGATAGTGAGGGAGTACTGGCCTTACCCGGATTACAAAGTGACCAGATTGACGGCGAAAAAGTCCTCATCTGGCGCGGCGTTGGTGGACGCGAAACGCTCGCGACCGAATTGCGGAAACGCGGTGCCGAAGTCGTCTATTGTGAGCTTTATCGTCGCGACCAAGTTGACTGCTCTGCTGATGATTGGCAACGTACCCTAGCAGGCAAGCCACTTCTACTGCTAAGCAGTGGGCAAGCTCTAGATATTATTGAACAGCAAGTGGGCATCCTTTCTGAACAAATTTCCGGTATCATTGTGCCCAGTGAACGGGTAGCCGAAAAAGCGCGTGCTGCGGGCTACCGTAAGGTGATGGTTGCAGCCAGCGCCCGTAATGAAGATACTTTACACTCTCTGCGCCAGTGGTTAATCGCAGATGATGTTGGTTTTTAGTCATACAGCCTCTCACACAGAGCGCTATGATCTCTATCTATAAGGAATCGAAACGTGAGCAACGAGCAACAGACCCCAGCGCCTGCGGCAAAAAATAAGAAAGAAAAAGGCGCCAGTAATTTACTGTCACTAATAAGCCTGATACTTATTTTACTGATCATTATTTTGGTAAGTGTCGCCGGCTGGTTTGGTTGGCAGAAATATCAAAGCCATGATCAGCAGCTAACTCTACTGCAAAGCCAATTGGACGGTGCCATGGGCGGCCTCGAAGCCAGTCAAACCCGTGAAAACATGCTGATCAAACGCGCCCAAAACCTCACAGCAATTGCCGAGACACTGCAAGAGCAAGTGACTTTCAACTCAGCGCAATTGGCCAAAGTTCCGGGGGCCGAGCGTCAAGATTGGTTGTTAGCCGAAGCAGAATATTTACTGCGTTTGGCCAACCAGCGTCTGCAGTTAGAGCGCGATTGGGACGGTGCCGTGAGCATGCTAATTGCCGCAGACAATGTGTTAATTGAAACCCGTAATCCGCGCTTTAACAGTGTGCGAGCGCAAATCGCCAAAGAGCTGATGGCCTTACGTGCCGTTCCTGCGATTGACCGTGTGGGTGCCGTGTATCGCATTCAAGCGCTGCAAGAATCCATCACGCTGCTGCCCTGGATGCCGGATAAACTGATCATTCCAGCCGTCGCCGACAGTGACATCGAACCAGAAACTCTGGATGAGCAAGTTTGGTATCGTCATTACTGGAATCTCGCCAAAGATAACGTGGTGCGCATGGTGCGAATTCAGCAACGTGATAAGCCATTGGCTGCGCCGTTGAATCCAGATCAAAAATATTACTTACAGCAAAATATGAATTTGATGCTTGAACAAGCGCAGGTGGCCTTGGTTCGTGAACAAACCGAACTGTATCAGCACAGCCTAAAGCGTGTTGCAGATTGGCTGAATGATTATTTAATGATGGAAGACGAACGCACCTTGGCAGCTCGCAATGCCCTAGCTGAATTACAAGCGTGGGATGCCGACCCAGAACGTCCAGACATCAGTGCCTCGTTAACCTTGCTGCAAAAACTTGTTGAGCAGCAGCGTCGCGGTACCGTGCAGTCAGCAAAAGCAGCGACTCCTGCGGCCTCAAAAACGAATGCACCGGCACCAGCAAAAGAAGCCAAGCCAGCTGCAGCAAAACCCGCTGCTGCAGAAAATACGACCACTCCTGCTGCAGATGCCACCACTAAAGCCGAGGAGGGTAAATAATGATCCTTCTGGTCTATTTACTACTGTTGGTATTTGTCTCTGCCGTCGCCATTGGAGCGTTTGGCTACATGGATGCCGGTTATGTTTTGCTAAGCTGGGATACTTATACTTTAGAGACCACCCTGTGGTTCTTCTTAGTCGTATTAGCTATTGCCCTGATTGCGATATACATGGCACTACGCTCACTGCTGTTGTTATTCGGCAGCGATAAACGCTTTAACGAGTGGCGCAAAAAACGTCGTAGTATGCGCGCTACGCGCAAAACCACGCGTGGCTTATTAGCCATGGCGCAAGGTCAATGGAGTCGTGCCGAACGCAATTTAACCAGCAGCGCGACCGACTCAGACCAGCCGTTAATCAACTATCTTGCTGCGGCCCGCGCTGCCTTCGAGCAAGGCAAAGAGGAAGCGACCGACGAGTGGTTAAAAGCGGCCAGCCAAAGCACCAAAGGTTCGGAGCTGGCCGTAGGTATTTCTCATGTGAGTTTGCTGCAATCGCGTCAACAACATGAGCAAGCGTTAGCCGTACTTATTAACTTGCGCGAGCAATACCCGCGTCATCCATATTTGTTAAAGCTATTGACGAAAACGCTGCAAGAATTGGGCGATTGGGTGGCACTCAACGATCTATTACCTGCGTTACGTAAAGGCACTAAAGTATCAGATGCGGACTTAAATGAGCTGGAAGAAAAAGTCGCCATTCAATTGCTGGAACGTGCTCAGCATACCAATGGTGGCCGTGACCTCACGAAGGTATTTGCTAGTATTAATCGTGACACGCGCAACAATGCTGCGGTGCTGCATCGTTATGTCGAATTATTGGTCGCCACCGAACAAGATGCAGTCGGCGAAGAAGCTCTGCGCGAAGGCTTAAAGTCTACTTGGAGTGACGCCTTGATAGAACAGTTTGGGGTAGTAAAAGGCAGCGATGCAAGCAAACAACTTTTGTTTGCCGAACAACAACTGCAAGAGCGACCTAACGATCCATTACTGCTACTGACCTTGGGTCGTTTGGCATTGCGCGTGGGCAGTACCGAAAAAGCTCGCGAGTATTTGCAAACCGGTTTACGCATTAAAAGCTTGCCAGCTTTGCATGCCGAAATGGGCAAAGTAATGCTGGCCGAAGGCGATGAAACCTTAGCTTGCGAACATTTTCAGTTAGCACTATCTATTGATTAATTAATGCCACGACTAATAAATTGCTGAGAATCATCAGACCCCAGTGACTCTTGTGACCGGGGTCTTTTTTTACCATCAGACTGTATCGAGAATTTACTTAATGACCACTTACCGCACGGCGTTCGCCGATTACCTGACCATCGCCACCGGTGTATCTACTATTTTTAGTGGCTTGTACGCGGTGACGTCTGGCGGTTCTTTAATGGACAGTTCGACAGAAATTGGTTACTGGGATGGCTATCTAAAACATGCGATCGCCACCGCACTGACGTTGATGGCGTTGTACTTCTTTTTGGACCAGTCAATCAAAATAGCCCGCCGTATCGTTGAGTCAGGTAACAGCGCCTTACCCAGATGGCTGGTATTTGGTATTTTTTACATTGGCGGGATGGTCTTTTTTTGCGTGTTCCAAGTGTTGTTTCAATCTAAGGTATTTGA
>JARGOI010000058.1:3421-6050 GCA_029212275.1 Thalassolituus sp. | reverse complement strand
ATAAAAGTGGCAATAACATAACAACAAAGGCCAAGCTTTTAAGATGAGTAAATATCATATTGTTATTGTTGGCTCTGGCCCTGCAGGCCTAAGTGCGGCAGCACGCGCGGCATTACGTGACAAAGAAGCTGGTCTTAGCGAACCAAGCTATGTTTTATTAGAAGGTTTTTCGCGTATCTCAAAAACCATTGATGAATACCAAAAAGGCAAGCACGTTATGGCTGAGCCGGGGTTCATTGATTTACGCAGTGATCTCGATTTCCAAATAAATACTCGTGAAAATATCTTGTCCGAATGGAACCGCGGACTGGAAGAATGCGCGGTTAATGTTCGATACAACGCCGAAGTCGTCAGGGTTGAAGGCAGTGAAGGTGATTTCACTATTCACCTTAAAAACGGCGATACGCTTAGCTCAGAATACGTTGTGCTCAGTATCGGTTTACAAGGTAATCCGCGAAAATTAGGCGTTGCTGGTGATGATTTGCCCGATGTGGCTTATACCCTATCCGATCCTGACGAGTTTAAAGATAATACCATCGTGGTTGTCGGCGCCGGTGACGCCGCCATCGAAAATGCACTAGCGTTAGCTCGCAATAACAAGGTTTACATCGTCAACCGTCGTTCCGAATTCAGCCGCGCCAAAGAAGGTAACTTGAATGCGGTGTTGGCAGCCATTAACAATAAACGTTTGGATTTTTCCTGTTTATACGACACCAACCCTGTTGAGGTTCGTGCCACTAACGAAGATGGCTATAAACTAGAATTTGATTTAACCACGCCAGAAGGCCTAAAAACGGTTAAATGCCATCGCGTCATTGGCCGTTTAGGGGCCATCGCACCGCGCGATTTTGTCGAAAAATGCGGCATCGAGTTTCCTAACGATAAGCCCACTGCCATCCCTGTATTGACGTCAAAATACGAATCCAATGTTAAGGGGCTTTATATTATTGGCGCGCTGGCCGGTTTTCCGCTGATCAAACAAGCGATGAACCAAGGCTATGACGTCATTGAGTTTATTCATGGCAACGAAATTCGCCCTGTCGATCACGACTTATTAGCGGCACGTTTTGCCTTGTTGCCGTATCAACGTGACGTCGAAGACGTTATCGCCTTACTGCAAGATCAAGTGCCAATGTTCCGGCAAATGAACGCCTTATTGTTGCGCGAATTACTTAACGAAAGTGATCTGCATGTTAGCTTTGCGCGGAAAGATTTACCGGAAGCCAAACGTCGAGTGGCTGAGTTAATGCGCAACGATACGCGCGGGCGATTACGTCCCTCCATCGCAGTCGGTGAAGGCGATTACTTATTCCGCAATGGCGATTATTCCAACACCTTCTACACCATCATTGAAGGTGAAGTGGATATTCAGGTAAAAGGCAAAGACGGCAAACCACTTACCTTCACCTTAGGCCCGGGCCAGTTTTTTGGTGAAATGAGTTTGATCTCTGGACGCCCGCGCAATGGCGACGCGATTGCCAAAAAAGACTGTATTTTGCTCGAAACCCCACGCCGCACCATGCTTAAGCTTGTGAACTCAAACGACGAAATTCGCTTGGGGATTGATTGGGTGTTTATTACTCGTGCCTTGCAAAACTTTTTTGCCCCGCGCGGCAATGTCTTTGAGATTCGTCAAATCGCCCATGCCACCAAGATGAAACGTTATGTTAAAGGTGACGTGCTTTATAAGGAAGGCGAACAAGGCGATAAGCTGTTTTTAATTCGCAGCGGTACGGTCAATCTGCAAAAGAATATCGGCGGTGTGCCTATCAGTTTGAGCCAAGCCAAAACTGCGCAAGTTATCGGCGAAATGGCACTATTGGGCAGCCCATTGCGGCACGAATCTGCGATTGCCGCCAGTCAAGTTGAGACCATCGAACTGACCCAAGAAGCATTGGATGCCTTGCTGCAACAAGCCGGAGGCGGGCGCGAAAAAGTAGAAACCGCGGCCGCACAACGATTACTCACCAATACCGAAGTACAAGCCTATACCGATCGCAATAATCGAGTCTCCTTTTTAGTCGATCAAGGGCTGGGCGAAGCCACCAACGCTTTGGTGATTGATACCAAATTGTGCGTCAACTGCGATAACTGTGAAGTGGCTTGCGCCGAGACCCACGGCGGCATTTCGCGTTTAGATCGTAAGGCTGGCGTCGGTTTTGCCGACATTCAAGTGCCAGTGTCATGTCGTCACTGCGAAATTCCACATTGCATGAAAGACTGCCCAGCAGACGCAATTCACCGCGCTGCCAGTGGTGAAGTTTTTATCGACGATACTTGCATTGGTTGCGGTAACTGTGAAAGCAACTGCACCTACGACGTGATTAAAATGGCCTACCCTGAACGCGAAAATAACAGCGTTTGGTCTTGGATGTTTTTTGGTTTAGGTAACAAGCCGGGTGAAAAACCCGTCGACAAGAAAAAACAAGCCGCCAGCGCGTCCGGCAAAAAAGCCGTGAAGTGTGATTCGTGCAAAGACTTATCGGGTGGTCCGGCCTGCGTCCGCTCTTGCCCAACAGGTGCCGCAAAACGCATCTCTCCCGATCAGTTTATTGAAATTTTAAAGGTGCAATAACGTGTCGTTGAGTAAGAACATTCTTCTCTTTAAAAACAGTTTTTATGGCAAGGT
>JARGOI010000058.1:1637-3321 GCA_029212275.1 Thalassolituus sp. | reverse complement strand
AGCCTGCGACTCGATATGCGCTGGCAAAGCCTGCTCAACCTTTGGTTGGCCATTCACATCCCATTTAGCATTTCGTTATTGGGTGTATTAACTGCGCATATTATTAGTGTGTTCTTTTACTGGTAACACCCATGAAACTTTTGTTAGAAACAACTTCAGGTGACGACATTGTCCTCAACGACTGGGAAGGTAGCCTGCTGCAATTGGGATGTTCACCAAACGACGACATCCTATTATTTGGCCCTGGTGTTGGCGAACATCATGTAACACTGTCGATGGTGGGCGATGTCCTAAAATTGGTATGCAGTGGCAATCACCATGTATTGATGAACGATAAGATCACTCACAAAGCCGATCTGGCCGCGGGCGATAGCTTTTATTTAGACAGCCATAAAATATCCATTTTAACCCCGGAAGACAGCAGCGCTTTTGCCAAAGTCAAAGTGCAGTCGTACGACGATATCAAAAAAATAACCTCGGTGATCAATCCCCGAACAGCCTCTAACGGGAAAGGGTCGCACAAACGCTTTTGGAGTTATGGATTACTCATCCTCGGGCTAGTGATCGCACTAGCGATGCCAATGATGTCTGCTTATGACTATGCCTATAAATATTTGTTTGCTTCACAGGGCCTTCCTACCGACACCGTCTGGACGTCGGGAGATTTATCCTCGGCACATAGTATTCCAGAAATTGGTAACGACTGTCAGGTGTGTCACGAGATTCCCTTTGTCTCGGTGCGTGACTCCGCTTGTTTAACCTGCCACCAAGATATTCCATCGCACGGCACCACCAATATTCATGCACAAGTCGGGGAGGATCAGCGTTCTTGTTTAAGTTGTCACAAAGAACACAACGAACCGTCGACCATTATTCATAACGACAACGCCTTTTGCAGCGACTGCCATGCCACCACTGACAACTGGCACGAGAATCCAATGGAATTGGCTAAGGTCAATGATTTTTCGGCTGCGGGTCACCCCGATTTTGATTTGCGCTATTTAACACCCATGCAAGAGGGTGATACGTTGGTTTGGAATAACGTTGCCCATCCGCGCAAAGATAAAGTCGCGGAGTCCTCCAATTTGATCTTCCCGCACGATCTGCACATGGATATCAACAAGGTGGATATCAACAATGATGACGGTGATAAAAGGTCGATGGTCTGTAGTGATTGCCATACCTTGGCGCAAGACGGCGAGCATTTTATCCCGATTAGCATGGACAATAGCTGTCGCTCTTGCCATGCCTTAGAGTTTGATACATTGGCCCAAGGCCGAGAACTACCGCACGCGGAACCAGAATTGGTATTGCAAAAACTCACCGAGTATTTCGCTCTGCAATTTGCTGATCCTTCGTTACGTGCCGAGCGTAAGCTCGATGGTCGTCGCTTACCAGACATTGCCTCAGTATCGCCCTCCGCCGTGCCAAATAATTGCAATGGACGCATCATTGATTGTGCCCGCAAAGCGGCGTTGCTTGAAGCAGCCAATCAATTCGAACGCACCGGCTGCGTAATTTGCCACGACATCAGTAAAGACGAATCATTACCTGCCGAAAAACGCTGGAAAGTTGCGCCTATTCGCTTGCAAGACGATTGGTATAACGCGCGCTTTGATCACACCGCGCACATGGTCGGTGATAAAAGCACAATGGTAGCGATGTGCTTAACCTGTCACGAAGC
>JARGOI010000058.1:0-1537 GCA_029212275.1 Thalassolituus sp. | reverse complement strand
ACATGGTCGGTGATAAAAGCACAATGGTAGCGATGTGCTTAACCTGTCACGAAGCACTCGATTCATCAGAAAGCGCTGATGTGCTGATTCCCGGTATTGATAACTGCGTGCAGTGCCACGCCGATGAACGTGTTGCCAAACATATGGGCAAAGTCTCGACCCAATGTGTTGACTGTCATCAGTTCCATATTCCGGGTAAGCCCAGCATGAGTCCATCACAAGCGGCACTTGATCCAACGTTAATGGATATGCCGTTTATGCAGGCATTTAAGCACTCGGTGAAAGAAGAGGCAAAAATAAATAGTCCAGAAATTGAGAGCCCTGAAATTGAAAGCAATGCGATGCAAGGAGGTACGCCAAATGAATAATAAACGTGCCCTGCAGCGCATGACTACCTCGCTTCCTTCCACGTACTTTTGGGCGCCATTAGGCATCGCCTTGTTTGCGGCCACGTTAGCGGGCTGTGGCGGTGGAGAAAAAGCCGACAACAGTGGCACGGCTGGCGGCAACGTATCTTGCGCTGGTAACTGCCAACAAACCAAACAACTCAGTTTGTCGATCAATGACGTAGAAACCGTTATTGCTCAGGCCGTGAACGAAGCCAAAGCTCGTAATGCCAAAGCGACCGTGGCCGTGGTGGATCGCGTTGGCAACGTCTTGGGTGTCTATCGTATGACCGGCGCCACCGAGACACTAAAAATAACCACCACCAGCGGCACGGAAACGGCCATCGATGGCGGCTTAGAACAACTCGAACTGCCCTCTGGCGCAGATGCATTAGCCGCCATTGCCAAAGCGATAACGGGTGCCTATTTAGCCACCGAAGGCAATGGCTTCAGTACCCGAACGGCAGGACAAATCATTCAAGATCACTTTAATCCGGGCGAGCGCAATCAGCCGGGCGGTCCCTTATTTGGTGTGCAGTTCAGTCAGTTACCCTGCTCGGATTTCTCGCAACGTGATTTAGGCACTGGCGCCACCAGCCCTGGTCCCCATCGCTCACCTCTGGGACTGTCGGCTGACCCAGGGGGCTTTCCGTTGTATAAAGAGGGTATTGCTGTAGGCGGTGTGGGTGTGATCAGTGATGGTCGTTACAGTCTCGATAAGAACTTACTTGATGTCGATACCGATCAAGACGAGCTGATTGCTCTGGCGGCTTCTTTTGGCTACCAGCCACCACTGGATCGCCGCGCCGACCGCATTACCGTCGACGGTAAAATATTGCGCTTTAGCGACGTCGACAATAGTCAGCTCAGCACCTCGCCCAATAACGCACCGGCATTTTCACAGCTGTCTGGCAGCGACGGCGCCTTACTTGCCGTTACTGGCTATACCACCGCGGCCACTCGTGCAGGCACCGTATTTGGCCAAGCAGGCTCTGGGGTTAGGGCCGATACCGGCTTGTACGCCAATCAAGACGCCTTTGTATTTGTCGATGGCAGCAACAACAACCGCTATCCTCCCATCGCCGGGTCGGCAGCAGCACAAGCTGGCACCGCGCCGCTGACCAGTAACGAAGTGCAAACCTTAATTACCG
>JARGOI010000057.1:2191-10432 GCA_029212275.1 Thalassolituus sp. | reverse complement strand
ATCCAAGTTAAAGTCACCATTTATATCTTTAGCATAACCAGTATCATTTTCACCTGGGTGAGTTTTGCACGCAAATGCGTTGATACCTTCCGCGGTTACGTCAGTTGTTGCACATGTGGCTGCTTGGGTAACTGGAACTGCGAACGCAAGCATAAGGATAATACTTAAAGGCTGTAATATTTTCATAATTTTAAAATCCATTTGGTACATTCGCGTGAATTCTATCACACTTTTAAAACTACTCTATTGTACTTTGGTACTAGATGTGGATTATTTTGTCAATAATAAGAGGTGGTATTATGGCGCTATAATGTGAAGATTAAGATTAGTAGTGTGTTGGGGCTTACTTGCTGTAATTTAGTTAGCTTAAAATCCTTTCCTGAGTTGAACTCATAAAAGTTGATTCCATGCCATCAAAAAGGTTTTAAAATAAATACATTAGGTTTTATTAGGGGTACATGATGTACAAAATTTCTCACCATGGAGCGGTGACTGGGGTTACTGGCTCTTGCCATCGTTTATCAGTTAATGCAAATGGCGCAGATGATGCTTTTTCTGTGCTAATTGATTGTGGTTTATTTCAAGGCATTGAAGCAGGACAGGATGTGCTGACTAAGAAACAAGTTAACTTTCCTATCGATGATGTTCGAGCAGTGTTACTAACGCACTGTCATATTGATCATGTGGGTCGCCTGCCTTATTTATTAGCAGCGGGGTTTAACGGGCCGATCTACGCATCAAAGGCCACGGCTTTATTGTTACCCTTGGTAATTGAAGATGCCTTGAAAGTTGGTGTAACGCGTAATGCTTCAATAATAAGATCGGTAAAGGCGCGTTTAACTAAGCAGTTAAAAGGCATTGATTATGGTCAATGGTTTAGCTTGGCCGATAACTTAAAGGCTAAGTTCAAAGTTGCAGGGCATATTATAGGGTCTGCATATATTGAATTTAATGTGTCTCAACAACAAAAGGCCGGCAAGAAAGCTTCTAAACGTGTGGTGTTTTCGGGTGATTTAGGGGCGCCGTATTCACCATTATTAGCAGCGCCTAAGTCTCCTTATCGTTGTGATGAATTGGTGATTGAAAGCACCTATGGTGATCGCTGTCATGAAAGTCGTGCGAACCGTCGTGCAATGTTACAACAAACCATTGAGCGGTGTTTGGCAAATGGCGGCACAGTACTTATTCCAGCATTTTCTATTGGCCGTACTCAAGAGCTACTGTATGAAATTGAACATATTATTCATACCCAAGGTGGCGACTGGAAAAAGCTTGATGTTATTGTTGATTCGCCACTGGCAGCTAGTTTTACCAAGTACTACCGGCAGTTAAAGGACTTGTGGGATAAAGAAGCGCAACGAAAATTATCAGTGGGGCGTCACCCCTTATCGTTTGAGCAATTATTAACCGTTAATTCACATACTGAACATGAAGCCTTATTGGCACGTTTAAAACAAACTGGGCAGCCATCAATTGTAATTGCTGCCAGTGGTATGTGCGCTGGTGGGCGAATGCAAAATTATTTACAAGCGTTGTTGGGAGACGCACGGACAGATGTCGTGTTTGTTGGTTATCAGGCCGTGGGCACGCCAGGGCGTGATATTCAACAATATGGGCCGGATGGTGGTTATGTTGTTTTTGACGACGGCGTACGTACTGATATTAGGGCGGGGGTGTATACACTAGGTGGGTATAGTGCACATGCAGATCAGAAAGATTTGATCAACTTTGTTAAACGCATGCGACAGAGGCCGGAAATTATTAGAGTGGTACACGGTGATGAGGCGGCTAAACAAGCGTTAAAGAATAAATTTGAACAACAGTTTGATGCACAGGTCATTATTGCTAAGTAAGTAGATGCTGGGTTGTCAAGATTAAATAATCAACTTAGCCAATCCAAGTTGATAGCAAAAGGTCGGTTAGCTTAATGTGTGAAGTTCAATCGCAATATCCATGATAGATAAAGCGTTAAATTCGGGTAAAAAATTTTAGTATTATTCAGAGCTACTATAAAATAGCGTGAGACATTAATGATAAGGAGTATGTGGTGAAGGGAATTGTATTGGCAGGTGGTAGTGGAACACGGTTATATCCGATTACGCGTGGTGTTTCTAAGCAACTTGTACCGCTTTATGATAAACCGATGATTTATTATCCAATATCTGTCTTGATGCTAGCGGGTATTACAGAGATTCTAATTATCACCACACCGGAAGATAAAGCCAGTTTTCAGCGATTATTAGGTGATGGAGCTGAATTGGGTGTTCGTTTTGATTATGTTGTGCAACCTTCACCTGATGGTTTGGCACAAGCATTTGTTTTAGGTGAGGACTTTATTGCTGACGATGATGTGTGCTTGGTACTGGGTGATAATATTTATCACGGTCACGATTTAACACGTATGCTCGCTAATGCCGTTGAAAATGTTAAAGCGCAAAATTGTGCGACGGTGTTTGGTTATCGGGTTGCAGACCCAGAGCGTTATGGCGTGGCAGAATTTGATGCTAAAGGGAATGTAATTAGTTTGGCTGAGAAGCCTGAGAAGCCTAAAAGTAATTATGCGGTGACCGGTTTGTATTTTTACCCGAATGATGTGATTCAAAAAGCCAAATCAGTGGTTCCTTCACATCGCGGTGAATTGGAAATTACATCGGTTAACCAGCTTTATTTGGAAGAAGAACGCCTTAAAGTTGAGTTAATGGGGCGAGGCTACGCTTGGTTAGATACCGGTACCCATGAAAGTTTGTTGGAAGCGGCTCAATTCATTGAGATTATAGAAAAACGTCAAGGCTTGAAGGTGGCGTGTCTTGAGGAAATTGCATTTGAACAAGGCTATATTAACAAAGAGCAGCTGGTGGCTTTGGCCCAGCCATTGGCTAAAAATCAGTACGGTCAGTACTTACTTCGCTGTGCAGAAGAAGTGGACGACTGATGGAGTTTATTAAACAATTTATCCCCGATGTTATTGTTGTAGAACCACGTGTACATGGAGATGAGCGGGGTTATTTCATGGAAACGTTTCGGCAGGACTTGTTTGAAGAGGCGGTTGGTTACACTGTTAATTTTGTGCAAGATAATGAATCTAAATCTTCAAAAGGGGTATTAAGGGGCTTGCACTTTCAATTAGCACCCCATGCGCAAAGTAAATTAGTAAGAGTGATAGACGGTAGCGTGTTGGATGTGGCGGTTGATATTCGTGTGGGCAGCCCTACCTTTGGGCAACATGTTGCCGTTGAGCTGTCTGGGGAAAATAAACGACAAATGTTTGTTCCTAGAGGTTTTGCGCATGGTTTTGTGGTGCTCAGCGATACAGCAACCTTTGCTTATAAAGTTGATAATTACTATTCACCTGATTGTGACCGTGGTTTAGCATTTGATGATCCACAGTTAAACATTGATTGGCGCTTATCTAGCGAGCAGTTGATGCTATCGGATAAAGACACTAAACAACCTTTGTTTACTCAGTTACCTGAGTGTTTTAATTACTCAATAAATTACTATGACTAAAACAATAATAGTGACTGGTGGCAGTGGCCAGCTGGGGCAGTCAATACGTGGTTTAGTTGGAAGTGATTCAGGCTATTTGTATTTATTTCCAAACCGTGAGGAATTAAATCTTAATGACTGCGCGAGTATTGATGCTTTTTTTGCAGGAAAAGAGTTTGACTTAATTATAAATTGTGCGGCGTATACAGCTGTCGACCAAGCGGAGGCAGAACCTGAATTGGCTGATCAAATTAACCACATGGCGGTTAACAAGTTGGCTAAGATGGTAGCAAGTCGGCACGCAAGGCTGATTCATATTTCAACCGATTATGTGTTTGCTGGCGAAAACTTTAAACCTTATATTGAAAGCGATAAGGTGGCTCCTCAAGGAGAGTATGGTTTTAGTAAATTACGCGGTGAGCAGGCGATCGAATCACTGATGCCGAATAATGCGCTTATTATTCGTACCAGTTGGGTGTATTCAGCATTTGGTAATAACTTTGTTAAAACAATGCTCAAGTTGGCATCTCAACGTGATGAATTAAATGTAATTTATGATCAAGTGGGTACGCCAACTTATGCTGTAGATTTAGCGCAAGCTATTATACAAATAGCTCAAAGCGATGGTTTTAATAACAATACCTTTAAAACAGAGCTGTATCATTATAGTAACGAAGGGGTTTGTAGTTGGTATGATTTTGCGATAACGATTTTTGAGTTAAGTGGTGTAAGCTGCCGAGTTTTACCGATTGAAACAAAAGACTACCCAACGCCAGCAAAACGCCCCCATTACAGCGTATTAAATAAAGCAAAAATTAAACAAGCATACGGCATTCAAATTTCTTATTGGAAAGAGGCATTACAGCGTTGCTTACAAGCTTTAGAGGATAACCATTCATGAAGACAATATTAGTTACAGGCGGTGCGGGTTTTATAGGCTCGGCCGTTATTCGACATTTAATAAACGACACTAATTTTAATGTCATTAATCTCGATAAACTAACCTATGCAGGGAACTTAGAGTCACTTAAATCGGTGAGCGAGAGTGATCGGTACAGCTTTGAGCACGTTGATATTTGTGATGCAGTTGAAATAAAACGTGTATTGAATCAACATCAGCCAGATATTGTGATGCACCTTGCGGCGGAGTCGCATGTTGATCGCTCCATTGATGGGCCCGGTGAGTTTATTCAAACGAATATTGTAGGTACATATAATTTATTAGAACAAGCGAGGCATTACTGGTCGTCATTAGAAGGTGCTAAAAAGGCGGGTTTTCGTTTTCATCATATCTCAACAGATGAAGTATACGGTGACTTAGAAGGGACTGATGACTTGTTCACCGAGCAAACGCCTTATGCCCCTAGTTCGCCTTATTCAGCCAGTAAAGCGAGTTCTGATCATTTAGTGAGAGCATGGCAGCGTACCTTTGATTTTCCAGCGCTGATTACTAATTGCTCAAATAATTACGGCCCTTATCATTTTCCTGAAAAACTGATTCCATTGGTTATATTGAATGCGTTAGCCGGTAAGCCTTTACCCGTGTATGGGGAAGGAAAACAGATTCGAGATTGGTTGTATGTTGAAGATCATGCCCGTGCGTTAGTACTGGTTGCCACCCAAGGCGTATTAAATGAAACATACAATATTGGTGGGCATAATGAGATGCAGAATATAGAAGTGGTGCGATCAATTTGTGTGCTATTGGAAGAGCTAGCACTGAATAAACCGATGGGCGTTGCAAGCTATCAAGACCTTATTACTTTTGTAACTGATCGAGCAGGCCATGACGTTCGATATGCTATTGATGCCAGTAAAATTGAAAGAGAATTAGGTTGGTCCCCTCAAGAAACTTTTCAAAGTGGGCTTCGTAAAACAGTTAAATGGTATCTTGAGAACCAGCTATGGTGCGAGCATGTGCAAGACGGTAGCTATAAGCGGGAACGTTTGGGTATCGTTGGATCATCATGATCTGAATAACTGCTGCTGGACAATGGATGCTACTTTTCTTAAGAGAGAGTGTTTAGCTAGCAGATGGTTTTAATGTTTTTTAGTTGGCGTTTACTAAAGTCACTATCACAGCATTTATTAAATTTTCTTTAGCGGTGAGCTGATTATCGTGCCCAACATTGCGTCTAACGTTTATAGCCAGTCCATTTGAGGTAGGTCTTTTGGTAATTCAAGACAGGGTCAATAGGTAATGTTATCAGCTGCACTTTAAACCTGTAATATAGGGCAGCTTACCGGCTGTAAATAGCCTAGATGCTCTTCTATTTTCAAGACACTGCTATGTCGGCCAGTATCTTGGTTTTATGGGGTACCCTATTAGGAAGTCTAAGGTAGGTGGCTCAAGGCGTGATAAACCTATTTGGAGTAGGTGAAAAAGTTTGCCGGTGGCTTAATATATAAGTACCGATTATTTAATTGACATGAGTTAATTTAAAAGTCGTATTTTGCATTGAATACAAAAAAATCAACATCCTTATTAACGATATTACCAAAACGAGTATAAGCGGCTGCAAATGATAGTTTCTTATTGGGCATCCAGGAAATGAATAGATCCCAAAACGCATCCTCTTTCATGTCTAAATCGGCTGTTACGGGTTTGAGTGAATCATTTTGTTGTCGAATTTCAAAACCATATCCGAAAGTCTGCGTTGGAATAATGGCAATGGATACCTCAGCATTAGCTGTGTAGCTTTTAGAGAAACCTAAAAGCCCAAGATAATGTCCTTTAGTGAGGCGAATATTTCCATTAAAGACAACAGGGTAACCTAATAAACTGGTTTTGTGTTGGATACTGAGAAATTGATATCTATGCCAAGGTTATCATCTAAACCAAGTGCGTCTAAAGCATGGCCTATATTTTTATTTTGTTCATCAATTGTTTCGTTATACTTTAGCTCAGCAGTAATAGCAAAGGCGGGTCGTTTAGCTGTTTCATGGGCTAAAACAGTTTTGTAATGTAGGTTGTGCATATAAATGGTGCCGGTTTAACATCCAGCGTGGTCGCGTTTAAAATACTGGATCGAATTCGTCTAAAATCAACCTGTTCTAATGCGTAACCCATTTCATAGCGATCAAGGAATGAGATTGTAATTGCATTGCTATAAAGGTTGTCATTGTTTTCATTGATACCAATAAGATCCCAATTTGAAATAGCCGGTTTACCAAAGGTATCGCCATTTTTTGGAGGGTTAACTCTGTAGGCGCCCGGTACAATACCTCCACCACCAACGCCTTCAAAGTTCATGAAAGGGGGAGCGGCATATAAGTTGTTGCACGATAAAATAACGATAAATAGGGTCAGCGATTTAAGAGGCATTTAGACGTTTTAGGTATTAAGTTTTGAAGTTTTTTTAAAAAGCAACTTGAAGCTGGCTAATAAAAGCAGGGTAGCTAAAGCCGTCATCACTTGGTTGATAGTATGAGAGCTCATTAATAAGCCTAACATTTTCATCAAACTGCCAAGTGAACATAGTTTGGTAGACGCTGCCTTGATTCATGCCACGTGCTAATTCATCAGATGATTGACCGGTTAATGGTCTAAAGAACCTTGTCCTTGAGGGGTGTTCATTATTCACATGTTGGTACTGTAAAGCCCATGCCCACCCCATGTGCTCAGAATTCAGTAAATAAGCGCGACTAAGACCTAAAGTAAAGGCATCTGAGCTTAAGCTGTTTGTGTTCTCGCCTTGTGCATTTAAAGCTAAACCATCTTGAGCATCAGATTTAAATTGCGCCCAAGATGCCCATAACCACCAATGGTGTGCCTGAACGTCGATATGTGCTCCAAGCCATTGATTGTCTAACTCAACCCCACTGGGTTGAAATTTGGTATCTAGCGTGGCAGAGTCTAAAGAGGAGCTGTAGGCAATACCAAGACTGTATGCGAGGGGCCTATCTTTAAATTGATATTCATCATCGCTAGGTGATATGCCAGTGGGTCTCAAAGAAATGGCTGTTGAGAACATTAAATCGTTATTGTCGTTATTGAGTGATAAGTCAGGGCTGTTAAATAATCCCACTCCATAATGTAAGCGATTACCAAAAAAACCTTTTGAGTTGCTCTCAGGTAGGCCCATATCACCTTTTCTAATGGAAATTCCACGAACTCGACCTGTGTCGCCAGGTGATAAATATTCACTAAACTTACGCTCAACGCTGGCGGAAGTATGAGGCCGTCTTGTATAACCAGGGGCAAATTGCTGTCCAAAGGTAATGCTGCCAAGGGAGTCGTCAAAATGCTTAAAACTAACCCATGCATCCAGTAGTTTTTGTGCATTCGAGAGTCCTTGGACTTCATTCGCAGCATCATATTGAAAACGGTAGGCAACGTTGTCTGCCAAAAATCCACTTAAACCAAGCCGTGCACGTCTTAAGGTAAAGCTATTTGTTCCTTGTAGGCCATTTTTTGATGGTACAAAAGTATAGCGGGGCTGTAATTTACCCCAAAGATTAATCGTTGGGCTGGCCTTGTTAAGGCTTCCTTTTGTAGCAGCAACAAGTTGGTTGGGGAGAGATTTAACAGTGTTTTTTGTAGCTATATTGGCTTTTAATTGTGCCTGGTTGGCTTGTTGCTTTATGTTTGCCACTTCATCTTGGCTTAGCAAACCTTTTTGCTGAAGTGCATCCAACACGGCATTAGCATAGGCTTGTGAGGAGTCAGCAAAAGAAGGTAGGCTGATTAGTGTAAACACAGATAGTAATATTATTTTTATTTTTAGCATAGGAACTTTTGGTTTTACAAAAAAA
>JARGOI010000057.1:0-2091 GCA_029212275.1 Thalassolituus sp. | reverse complement strand
AATTAGTAGCTATAGCTGTAATTAATATCTAAGGTCGTCTCAGCAATGCCAAACTTAACATCTGCCCCTAAAAAGGCTGTGTTTTGGGCGGTTAATTCATTACGAAAAGCGTGCATAACAGCAAATGACCACTCTGAATGCTTACTGTTTTTGTAGCTAAACCCAGCAGTTAAGTGTTTAGCCGGCATAGCTGGCGTAATAGGGTTTAGTAGCCCTGATTGTCTAGGAATTTGTTCTTCACCCACGTTTGCACCAGCTCGAAGGGTTATTTTGTCGTCAAAAATGTAGCGAACACCTAATGAATAAGCGGTAATACTTTTCCAACCAAAACCAACGCTGTTTTTTGCACCAAGTAACCTGTCTTCGGAGAAGCCGGCCATAGGGTTTAGTTCTGAAGCTGTAGGGACTGGATTAGATAAAGCCTCAATGTCTTTGTAGTTAATGCGTGTCACATCTAAAGCAATAGATAGTTGCTTTGAAAAATTGATAGCCAAACCCACCCCATAATTGGAAGGAATATCAAACTCACCATTGTTAGCAAGTAGGCCAGAATACTTTTTCATTTTGGTCATTTGCATTTTAGGTGCATAGTAGGCGCCAAATTGGTAAGTATCGTTAGGTTTATAGAACCATCCCAATTTAATGCCCAATCCATAGGATACTTCGTCCCCTCTGTTTGTTAGGCTGCCTGTGTCTGACGATATGCCTTGGAAGAAATCTAAACCTTGCGCACTAAATTTCTGAATACCAAATAAAGGAGACACTCCAATATAGTTATCTGGAGAGACTTCATAAGTGTAGGTGGTGGCGATAATGAGCTGCGCAAAATCCACACCTAAATGGCCGTTTGTCGTTATGCTTGGTGCTCCAAAAACGCGTTCAGCTGTTTCAGTAAATAGACGCTTTCTATAAGCCGTGTTAATGCCGCCATTACCGAAGACAGTTACTCCTAGTGTGCTTTTGTCATTTAATCGTTTATTCCAACCAAAGTTCGGAACGATCCAGTAATCGCGTTGGCTGTCATCGCGAACCAGCTCATCACAAGCACCGATACCTCGGCAGTCAAATTCTGCATCACGAGGTAAATAGAGAAAACGAGCGCCAATATCTAACCCCTCTACTTGAGACATACCGGCAGGGTTCACAGCACCTGTTAAAGTGTCTTCAGGAAAGGCAATCGCTGCACCAGCCATGCCCGTCATTTTGGCGCCGTAAGCAATGGCAAAATACCCATTGATTGCGTGCGCAGACTGAATCGAAAGAAGGAGAGCAACCCAGATTAAGGGTTTTAAATTACGTGGCATGATTATTTAAAAAAAAGGCGGGAGGGTTACGGTTGTTGTCATAATATTAATTTCTATAAAGTTTAACAATATGCCAATAATGAAATAAACTGTTCTCTTTTATAGAACAATAACTCATGCAAAACCTTAATCGAATGATAATTTTTCATCGTGTCGCTGATTTAGGCAGTTTTACTGAAGCAGCTAAAGAACTTAAAATGGCGAAATCAGCGGTTAGTCGGCACATTAACCTATTGGAAAAACAAGTAGGTGCAAGGTTGTTAAATCGAACAACTCGGCAGCTTAACTTAACTGAAGTTGGAAAAATCTACTTTCAAAGTTGCCAACGAATAATTGACGAAACACAATTCATGGAAAATGAAATCAGTGTTCTTCAGAATCAACCTAAGGGTTCCTTAAAGGTGGCGGCTACTAACAGCATTGGCAATACTTATATTGCACCGTTAATCGTAGAATTTATGCGTTTATATCCACACATTAAAATTGACTTTATGTTGCAAGACCAAGTGGTTGATATGCTTGAAGAAGCGATTGATGTCAGTATTCGAGTTGGGTGGCTTAAGGATTCGAATTTGGTTGCTAAAAAGATCACAGATTCAAGAATGGTATTATTGGCGAGTCCATCTTATATAAAGAAATATAGCCCTGTTTCGACACCTAAAGAATTAGAAAACCATCAATGGGTTATTTGTACATTATTATCAAACCCAACGGAGTGGGTGTTTAAACATAAGAAACAAACTGAGAAGGTGACAGTTAAAGGCAATATAAAGACAAATAATGAGCA
>JARGOI010000056.1:3723-10520 GCA_029212275.1 Thalassolituus sp. | reverse complement strand
AAGCCCATCAAACGGAATGGATCTTCTTTGTCTTTTGCTTTTGCAACAAACTTATCGATGTTTGACTCATCGCCAATTTCTTCCAACATATTCAATACGGCTTCGTTAGCGCCGCCGTGAGCAGGGCCCCATAAAGCGGCAATACCAGAAGCAATACAAGCAAATGGGTTAGCACCAGTAGAACCAGCCAAACGAACGGTGGAGGTCGATGCATTTTGCTCGTGATCTGCGTGTAATAAGAAAATACGGTCCATGGCTTTTGCCAATACTGGGCTGATTTTCTTATCTTCGCACGGCGTGTTGAACATCATGTGTAAGAAGTTTTCGCCGTAGCTCAATTCGTTCTGCGGGAACATGAATGGCTGGCCAATGCTGTACTTGTAAACCATAGCTGCCAAAGTGGGCATTTTAGCAATCAAACGATGCGCAGATACCATGCGATGGTGCTCGTTATGGATGTCTAGCGAGTCATGGTAGAACGCAGAAAGGGCGCCAACAACGCCGCACATGATGGCCATTGGGTGGGCATCTCGACGGAAACCATTAAAGAAATGGCTCAGTTGCTCATGCACCATGGTGTGGTTTTTGATGGTGCTTACAAAGGTTTCTTTCTGTTCTTTGTTCGGTAGTTCACCGTGCAAAAGAAGATAGCAAGTTTCTAAGTAATCTGACTTCTCAGCCAACTGCTCGATAGGATAGCCGCGGTGTAATAAAACACCTGCTGCGCCATCAATGTAGGTAATTTTTGATTCTGTAGCTGCGGTGGAAACAAAGCCCGGATCGTAAGTAAATAGGCCTTTGCCAGTCAGACTGCGAACGTCAACGACATCAGGACCCACGGTGCCTTCGTAAACCGGCAACTCAAGTACTTCATCTATGCCATCAACTTTAAGTGTTGCTTTCTTGTCAGCCATGAAAATAGGCCTCCTGCTCTCTGGTGAATACCTCTGAATACAGCGCAATTAACACTGCATTCCCAAATACTGAGTGACCACAAATAAGTGACCATTTTTCTTAGATTTTCAATCATATTACAGAATCACAAAAAAAATCTGCAAATAACCGAGGGTGTGGATCCGTTTCGCGGGAAAGTACTTTTATCACCGAACTCGACACACGGAAGCAGCCAACTATAGATTCTGCATTCTGTTTGTCAATTACCTGTCAGTCCAAACAGCGAACTTTCTCAGAGTCAAGTATTGATCGCTCTCAATGTTATGCATTTATTATTGGTGATTTTTCCTAAACCAACGCAAATAGTACATAAAACTACCTAATTTAAGCTTCAGCCATTTGTAATATTGGCCGCCAGTCCTTATAATTTGACGCAACCTCGAACTTATACAAGACTTGTACATACTTCGAGTATTTTCTTTTCAGCCTGCGCTTAGCCCGGTCCTCCGGTGACCTGAGCCCACATGAGAGTGTAATTGAGCCGTGAATAGCAATAGACCTAAAAATCTGGATCTGACTACGATTGAGCTCCCACTGCCGGCGAAAGCTTCTATTCTTCACCGCATTTCTGGTTTTGCCTTATTTTTTGCCGTTGCATTTATGCTTTGCGCGTTGGCGTCATCACTAGAATCTGAATCATCTTTTGCGGAATTGAAAGCAGCTTTTGACGGAGTATGGGTGAAACTTATTACTTGGGGCATTTTGTCAGCTCTGGGTTATCACATTATTGCAGGCGTCAAACACCTGTTGATGGATATGGGTATTGGTGAAAGTAAAGAAAGCGGCCACTTAGGCGCAATCATTACATTAATCGCTGGCGCCATCGTCATTATTCTAGCGGGGGTCTGGGTATGGTAAACAGTGTTACAAATCTAGGTCGTAGTGGTTTATACGATTGGATCATCCAACGCACGACAGCAGTGGTGTTGGCAGTTTACACCTTGTTCTTATTCGGCTTTGTTATTGCTACACCGGATATGCAATATGCTCAATGGCAAGGTTTGTTCTCGCAAACGTGGATGAAAATCTTCAGTCTGGCCGCATTGATTTCCATCTGTGGTCACGCTTGGGTGGGTATGTGGACAATTGCCACTGATTACCTAGCACAATCGACTGCCCTCCGTTTCTTGTTCCAGCTAGTGTGCGCCATTTTCTTGTTTGCATACTTGGTTTGGGGAATCGACATTCTGTGGAGCGTTTAAGCTATGAATAAAGTCAGAACTATGTCGTTTGATGCCATCGTAATTGGTGGTGGTGGTGCGGGCATGCGTGCTGCACTGCAATTAACAGAAGCAGGTATTAAAACCGCTTGTGTTACTAAAGTATTTCCAACGCGTTCGCACACTGTGTCTGCTCAAGGCGGTATCACTTGTGCGATTGCATCTGCTGATCCCAATGATGATTGGCGCTGGCACATGTACGATACCGTCAAGGGTTCCGATTACATCGGTGACCAAGACGCGATCGAATACATGTGTTCTGTTGGCCCACAAGCGGTGTTCGAGCTAGAGCACATGGGTCTGCCTTTCTCTCGTACCGAAGAAGGTCGTATTTATCAGCGTCCATTCGGTGGTCAGTCTAAAGGTCCAGACAATCCAACTCAGGCAGCGCGAACTTGTGCCGCTGCTGACCGTACCGGTCACGCGTTACTTCACGCCTTGTACCAAGGCAATTTGAAAGGCGGCACGACCTTCTTAAATGAATGGTATGCGGTCGATCTAGTGAAAAACGGTAAAGGTCAAATCGCTGGTGTTATCGCGCTCGATATCGAATCGGGTGAAGCGGTTTACATTAAAGCGAAAGCCACAGTATTGGCGACTGGCGGTGCGGGTCGTATTTATCAATCGACTACCAACGCTCTTATCAATACCGGCGACGGTGTAGGTATGGCAATGCGAGCTGGTGTACCCATGCAAGACATGGAAATGTGGCAGTTCCACCCAACGGGTATTGCTGGCGCAGGTACATTGGTAACAGAAGGTTGTCGTGGTGAAGGTGGTTACCTGATCAACAAAGACGGCGAACGCTTTATGGAGCGCTACGCTCCAAACGCAAAGGACCTTGCGGGTCGTGACGTAGTTGCACGCTCGATGGTTCTGGAAATTCTAGAAGGCCGTGGTTGTGGTGAAAACGGCGACCATGTGTTCTTGAAGTTAGATCACCTAGGTGAAGAAACGCTGAACGCTAAATTGCCAGGTATTCTTGAATTATCTCGTACCTTCGCACACGCCGACCCAGTAAAAGAGCCAATTCCAGTAGTGCCAACTTGTCACTATATGATGGGTGGTATTCCTACCAATATCGGTGGACAGGCTTTGACGGTTGACGAACACGGCAACGACGTGATCATCGAAGGCTTGTATGCCGCAGGCGAAATAGCCTGTGTATCGGTTCACGGTGCTAACCGTTTGGGCGGTAACTCACTGCTTGACTTGGTGGTCTTTGGCCGTGCAGTTGGCTTGCAAGTTGAGAAGAACTTTAAAGACGGTTTTGAGTCAGAAACTGCATCAGAAGAAGACATTCAACGTGCCATGGCTCGTCTCGAGCGTTTGAACAACACCACTAAAGGCGAAGCAGTGGCCGCTGTTCGTGCCGATCTGCAAAAAACCATGCAGTTATACTTTGGCGTATTCCGCGAAGGTCCAAGCATGGAAAAAGGTCTTCAATTGCTGGATGAAATCGGCAAGCGCGTTAAGAACACCGTTCTGGAAGATAAGAGCGGTGCATTCAACACAGCGCGTATTGAAGCTCTTGAATTAGACAACTTGTTTGAAACAGCTTACGCCACGGCGATTGCTGCGTTCGAACGTAAAGAATCTCGCGGTGCCCACGCACGCAACGATTTCACCGAGCGCGATGATGAGAACTGGTTATGCCACTCTCTCTATTTCCCCGGTACGACAACGTTGAAAAAGCGTGCAGTGAATTTTTCTCCGAAGACGGTAGAACCATTCGCACCTAAGATTCGTACCTACTAAGAGACGGGGAGTATTGCTATGAAGGTAAGTATTTATCGTTACAACCCAGAGAAGGACGCAGCACCTTACATGCAAGACTACGACATCACTATCCCTGGTGGAAAAGATGTCATGGTGCTGGATGTACTTAACCTCGTAAAAGAGGGCGACGTATCGGTTGCATATCGTCGTTCTTGTCGCGAAGGTGTTTGTGGCTCTGATGGTATGAACATTAACGGCAAAAACGGTTTGGCATGTATCACGCCAATCTCGGAAGCCACCAAAGGCAAAATGGACAAACTTGTTCTGCGTCCATTGCCAGGCATGCCAGTGATTCGTGACTTAGTTATCGACATGGGCTTGTTCTACAAGCAATACGAAAAAATTAAGCCGTTCTTGGTTAACAATACACCAGCGCCAGCGATTGAGCGTCTGCAGTCTCCAGAAGAGCGTGAAAAGCTTGACGGATTGTACGAGTGCATTTTGTGTGCATGTTGTTCAACGTCGTGCCCATCGTTCTGGTGGAACCCAGACAAGTTTGTTGGTCCTGCCGGTTTGTTGCAAGCCTATCGCTTTTTGGCAGACACACGTGATACCTCAACCCAAGAGCGTTTGGCAGGTTTGAGCGATCCGTTTTCAGTATTCCGTTGCCGCGGGATTATGAACTGTGTCAATGTTTGCCCTAAAGGGCTGAACCCCACACGAGCGATTGGTCACATCCGCAACATGTTGTTGACCCAGCAAGTTTAGGTATCGTTTTATAAATAAACGATATACGACGTAAGTGGGGCTGGACATACAGCCCCCTTGCGTTAAGATTTTGTAAAAATAAAGCTCACAAAGCATTATTTATTAGCTATGCTAGATTTAGTTTGAGGGGTCGGGTATCTCCGAGTCGCCTCAGAGGCCTTGCGATCTATCCGATCGGCCCTCTTTCCTCCCTTGTGTTGGAGTTGGTGCATTCACTCTGTAGGTGACATCCCTCGTTTATGCATTCAACAGGGTGTCGTACATGCACGAGCAAACAATGGCGCAACTTTGGAGTACTTCACAGCTCTCCGGAGGCAACGTTGCCTACATCGAAGAACTTTTCGAAACCTATCTTTCCGATCCAAATGAAGTGCCAGAAGAATGGCGTAACTACTTCGACAAACTCCCCCGTATCGACGATGTCAACACAGTCGACACCCCCCACAAGCCGATTCGTGAACAGTTTCTTCATATTTCTCGTAACCAACGACGCGGCGTCAGTGTCTTAGATGCGCCAGTCAGTTCCGATCACGAACGCAAACAAGTTAAAGTTCTCCAGCTCATCAACGCGTATCGCAGTCGTGGCCATCAGCACGCCAAACTTGATCCACTAGAATTAATGCCGCGTGAATCGGTACCCGATTTAACACTAGAATTTCATGGTCTTAAGCCGTACGACTTAGATACTAAGTTTCAGACAGGTAATTTATTCGTTGGTCGCAACGAAGCCACGCTGAAAGACATGATTGATACCCTAGAAACAACCTATTGCAGCACCATTGGTGCTGAGTACATGCACATTGTTAACACCGCCGAGCAACGCTGGTTTCAACAACGCTTAGAAAGCGTGCGTTCGCATCCCAAGTTTGGCAAAGAAATTAAAATGCATTTGCTCGAACGTTTAACCGCCGCCGAAGGGTTAGAAAAATACCTTGGCTCGCGTTATCCCGGCGTTAAGCGTTTTGGTTTGGAAGGTGGCGAAAGCTTAATTCCATTAATGGATGAGTTGATTCAACGCAGTGGCACCTATGGCGCCAAAGAAATTGTGATTGGCATGGCGCACCGTGGTCGCCTCAATACCCTGATCAACACCTTGGGTAAAAAGACCTCCGACCTGTTTAACGAATTTGACGGTAAAGCCGAATATCAATCCCATGGCGATGTAAAATATCACCAAGGCTTTTCATCTAATGTGATGACTCCCGGTGGCGAAGTGCACATGGCGCTGGCGTTTAACCCGTCTCACTTAGAAATCGTATCGCCTGTGGTCGAAGGCTCAGTGCGCGCGCGTCAAGATCGTCGTAATGATAAGACTGGCGAAAAAGTAGTGCCTGTGAGTATTCACGGTGACGCAGCTTTTGCAGGTCAGGGCGTGGTGATGGAAACCTTCCAGATGTCACAAACCCGCGCTTACAAAACCGGTGGCACGATTCACATCGTAATCAACAACCAAGTCGGTTTTACTACTTCTCGTCGCGAAGACACGCGTTCGACCGAATACTGTACCGACGTGGCTAAAATGATCGAAGCACCGATTTTGCACGTCAACGGTGACGATCCAGAAGCGGTGTTGTTTGTGACGCAATTGGCGGTGGATTACCGCAACGAATTTCGTAAAGACGTTGTGATCGACATGGTTTGCTATCGTCGTCGTGGTCACAACGAAGCAGATGAACCATCTGGCACACAGCCAATGATGTACGCCAAAATTAAGAGTCATCCGACGACGCGCCAAATTTACGCGCAGACTTTAGTGGGTGAAAGCGTATTAACCGATCAAGAAAGTAAGCAACTCGAAGAAGACTATCGCGAAGCGCTGGATCAAGGGTTGCACGTGCTTAAGAGTTTGGTCAAAGAACCTAACTCTGAGCTTTTCGTTGACTGGTCGCCCTTCATCGGACACGAGTGGACCACGCGTGCCGATACTCGTTACGAATTGAAAAAACTGCAAGAACTGGCGATGAAACTGCAGGAAGTCCCAGACGGGTTTGAAGTGCAGCGCCAAGTCGGCAAAATTTTAGAAGACCGTCGCAAAATGGCTGCGGGTGCATTACCCATCAATTGGGGCTTTGCCGAAACTATGGCCTACGGAACCTTGGTTGAACAGGGTTACAACATTCGTTTAACTGGACAAGA
>JARGOI010000056.1:0-3623 GCA_029212275.1 Thalassolituus sp. | reverse complement strand
TGGCCTACGGAACCTTGGTTGAACAGGGTTACAACATTCGTTTAACTGGACAAGACGTTGGCCGTGGTACGTTCTCCCACCGTCATGCTGTGTTGCATAACCAGAAAGACGGCGAAGCGTATGTCCCGCTAGATAATATGAGCGAAGGCCAAAAGCGTTTCGAAATTTACGACTCGCTGTTGTCTGAAGAAGCGGTGTTAGCGTTCGAATATGGTTACTCCACAACCACGCCAACCACTTTAGTGATTTGGGAAGCGCAATTTGGTGACTTCGCCAACGGTGCGCAAGTGGTGTTCGACCAATTCATCTCCTCTGGCGAGCATAAGTGGGGCCGCTTGTGCAGCCTAACCATGCTGTTACCTCACGGTTATGAAGGACAAGGCCCAGAACATTCATCTGCACGTTTGGAACGATATCTACAATTGTGTGCCGAACATAATGTGCAAATTTGTGTGCCATCAACACCGGCTCAGGTTTATCACATGCTGCGTCGTCAAATGATTCGTCCGTTGCGTAAGCCGATGGTGGTGTTGTCACCCAAAAGTTTGCTGCGCCATAAATTGGCCACCAGTACGCTGGAAGAACTGTCTGATGGTCGTTTCCGTACCGTTTTGGACGAAATTGATACGCTTAATCCGAAGAAAGTACGCCGTGTGCTGTTGTGTTCTGGCAAGGTTTACTACGATTTATTAGAGCGTCGTCGTGCCGAAGAAATTGAAGACATTGCGATTATTCGCATAGAACAACTGTACCCGTTCCCCGCAAAGTATTTAGAGAAGATTCTAAAACCTTATGCCGGTGCTAAAGAAATCTACTGGGTACAAGAAGAACCGATGAATATGGGTGCTTGGTACAGCAGTCAGCACCACATGCGTCGCGCAGCAAGTGAAGTGAATTCAAAATGGCAGTTGGAATACGCGGGCCGAGATCACTCCGCATCACCAGCCGCTGGTTACATGGCCCTGCACTTAAAACAGCAGGAAAAATTTATCCGTGACGCTCTGGATATCCAGGGTTGATATATCGCAAGAATGCATAAGGAAAGACGAATGAGCATTGAGATTAAAGCACCCACTTTTCCTGAATCTGTTGCCGACGGTACGGTAGCAACGTGGCACAAAAAGCCGGGTGAAGCTGTACAACGTGACGAACTGATTGTTGATATCGAAACGGATAAAGTGGTGTTAGAAGTTGTTGCACCGGCTGATGGCGTCATTGGTAAAGTTCTAAAAGAAGAGGGCGATGTCGTCCTAAGTGACGAAGTATTGGCCATTTTTGAAGATGGCGCGAAAGGGTCTACAGACAGTTCTGATAGTTCAGACAGCTCAGCATCTGAATCTTCTGCCGAAGAAGACGACAGCAGCGATACCGCTGAGGGCGATATTATTATGAGCCCAGCGGCTCGTAAAATGGCGAGCGAAAATGACATCGCTGCCAAAGATATTACCGCAACAGGTAAAGACGGTCGCGTTACTAAAGAAGACGTGGTCAATCACCTGAAAAATGGTAAAACAGCAGCGCCAAGTGCACCGGCAAAAGAAGAAGCCAAAGCACCAGCGCCGAAACCTGCTGCAAAAGTGCCTGTTTCTGAGCCGATGGAACAAGGCGAGCGCGTTGAAAAACGTGTTCCAATGACGCGCTTACGTGCCACCATTGCTCGTCGCTTAGTCGACGCACAACAAACTGCGGCCATGCTCACGACTTACAACGAAGTGAACATGAAGCCGGTGATGGACTTGCGCGCCAAGTACAAAGATGACTTCGCCAAAGCACACGATGTGAAACTTGGTTTTATGTCCTTCTTCGTCAAAGCCGCCACCGAAGCACTTAAACGCTTCCCCTCTGTCAACGCCTCTATCGACGGCAATGATATGGTCTATCACGGCTACCAAGACATTGGTGTTGCGGTTTCGACTGAACGCGGTTTGGTTGTGCCTGTCCTACGTGATACCGATGGCATGGGTTTGGCGAAAATCGAAAGCACCATCGCCGACTTTGGTAAGCGTGGTCGCGAAGGCAAATTAGGCATCGACGACATGCAAGGTGGAACATTCACCATCACCAACGGTGGTATTTTTGGTTCGTTAATGTCGACGCCAATTTTGAACCCACCACAAACGGCCATCTTGGGCATGCACAAAATCCAAGATCGTCCGATGGCAGTGAACGGCAAAGTAGAAATCTTACCGATGATGTACCTTGCAGTGTCATATGACCACCGTATGATTGATGGTAAAGAAGCCGTACAGTTTTTGGTGACGATAAAAGAATTGCTCGAAGATCCAGCACGTATGCTGTTGGACATTTAAGCGTTAGACCCACTTACGTTTAAGAAACTCGTTACAATCAAGGAATTATTATGAGCAAGAAGTTTGATGTTGTAGTTATTGGTGGTGGCCCTGGTGGCTACGTTGCCGCAATTCGTTGTGCGCAATTGGGACTAGAAACTGCCTGTATCGAAAAATGGGTCAATAAAGAAGATAAGCCCGTATTAGGTGGAACCTGTCTAAACGTTGGCTGCATTCCTTCTAAAGCATTATTAGAAAGCTCACACAAATATCAAGAAGCCTCTGCCCATTTCGATGTGCATGGTATTTCTACTGGTAAGGTGTCGATGGACATCGAAAAAATGCTCAAGCGCAAAGACACCATCGTCAACAACCTGACCATGGGTGTGGCGACGTTATTCAAAGCCAATGGTGTGCATTCGTTTGAAGGCAAAGGTAAGTTGTTGGCCAATAAAAAAGTCGAATTTACTGACCATAAAGGCAACACCGAAATCTTCGAAGCGGGCAACGTGATTTTAGCGACTGGCTCGGTGCCGATTAATATTCCACCTGCACCACTAAAAGACGATATCATCGTCGACTCAACTGGTGCACTCGAATTCACCAAAGTACCTAAGCGCTTAGGCGTGATTGGTGCTGGTGTTATCGGCTTAGAGTTGGGCAGCGTTTGGAGCCGTTTAGGCTCTGAAGTTGTGGTTTTGGAAGCACTCGATTCATTCTTGTCAGTGGCCGATCAAGCCGTTGCACGCGAAGCTAAGAAAATGTTCACCAAACAGGGCATGGACATTCGCTTAGGCGCTCGTGTGACCGGTACCGACGTGAAACGCAATAAAGTTACTGTGACTTATCAAGACTCCGAAGGCGAAAAAACCGAAGAGTTCGATAAGTTGATTGTTGCTGTAGGCCGTCGCCCATACACCGAAGGCCTATTGGCTGGTGATTGTGGTGTTGACCTCGACGAACGTGGCTTTATTCATATCAACGCGAAATGTCTTACCAACGCTCCCGATGTCTGGGCCGTAGGTGACGTGGTGCGTGGCCCAATGCTAGCGCACAAAGCGTCGGAAGAGGGTGTGATGGTCGCTGAGCGTATTGCTGGGCACCGTGCACAAATCAACTACGACGTGATTCCTTCGGTTATTTATACACATCCAGAAATTGCTTGGGTGGGTAAAACCGAAGATCAACTTAAAGCCAGTGGCGATAAGTACAACGTGGGCATGTTCCCGTTTGCTGCCAATGGCCGCGCAATGGCGTCGAACGATACCGACGGCTTTGTGAAAATCATTGCTGATGCCGAAACCGACCGCATTCTTGGCGCCAGCGTGATTGGTC
>JARGOI010000529.1 GCA_029212275.1 Thalassolituus sp. | reverse complement strand
CCATTAAATTTAAGGGTAAAGAACTAACAAAAATGAAAGAACACGAGATTGTTCATGCTGGGGTTGGAAGAAAATTCCAAAACCCATCAATTTATGAAGATCTCACTGTGTTCGAAAATTTAGAGTTGTCCTTCCCCCGTGGACATAATGTATTTGGTGCCTTGTTCTTCCGTCGCGATCAAGAAGTGATCGACAAGATCAATGAAATCGCCGCGATGATTTTCTTAGGTGACAAATTACAAATGTCGGCTGACCTACTTTCTCACGGACAAAAGCAGTGGTTAGAAATTGGCATGTTGTTAATTCAAGATCCCGAATTACTGATGTTGGATGAGCCAGTGGCCGGCATGTCGGTTTCCGAACGTAAACAAACCGCTGATTTATTGCACCGTATCACCAAAGACCGTTCGGTATTGGTGATTGAGCATGACATGCAGTTTGTTGCCGACATTGCTGACCGCGTTACGGTGTTGCATCAGGGCAAAGTATTATCGGAGGGGTCGATGGAGCGTGTACAAGCCGACCCCAAAGTTATTGAAGTTTATCTTGGTCATTAATATGCCATTCCTACAGGTGAAAACATTATGCTGCAAATAACCGATTATTCCGTTGCGTATGGCCAAAGCACCATTATTGGTGGCATGAATTTGACATTAAATCCCAACGAAATCATTGCCGTACTTGGCCGTAACGGTATGGGTAAAACCACATTAATGAAATCATTGATCGGCATGATTCCGAGCAAAGGCGGTAGCGTCAAGCTGGACTCGAAAGAATTAACCACACTAAAAAGTTTTGAACGTGTTGCCGCCGGCGTTGGTTTTGTACCTCAAGGTCGGATGATTTTTTCGACCATGACGGTGAAAGAAAATATCGAAACCGGTTTAACCAGCACAGGCGAAAAAGAAATTCCGAGCGATCTGTATGAGTTATTCCCGGTACTAGACGAAATGAAAGATCGTCGCGGCGGTAACTTATCTGGTGGACAGCAACAGCAATTGGCCATTGCCCGTGCACTTGCCAGCAAACCCAGTGTGCTGTTGCTAGACGAGCCTACTGAAGGAATTCAGCCCAGCATTATTAAAGAAATGGCACGCACACTGAAAAAAATTCGTGATAAGCGTGGACTTTCTATCATGGTATCAGAGCAAGTACTGAGTTTTGCATTAGATGTCGCCGACCGAATTTTAGTAATTGAAAAAGGACAGATTATTTTGGATGTTCCTGTAGCGGAAGCCAATCAAGAAACCATTTCAAAATATTTGTCGGTTTAAATCTCTTTTTTAAATTGTTAATAATTAGGTAAAAGGAGCACGTAATGAGACATGGTGACATTTCCAGTAGCCCAGATACCGTTGGCGTAGCAGTCGTTAATTATAAAATGCCACGCTTACACACTAAGGCCGAAGTATTAGCAAACGCAAACCAAATTGCCGATATGATAATTGGCATTAAACAAGGTTTGCCTGGGATGGATCTCATTGTATTCCCTGAATACAGCACCATGGGCATTATGTACGACCACGATGAAATGATGGCAACCGCCGCAACGATTCCTGGTGAAGAAACTGATATTTTTTCTGCCGCCTGCAAAAAAGCCAATACTTGGGGTATTTTTTCTCTGACAGGTGAACGTCATGAAGACCACCCTCATAAAGCGCCATACAACACACTGATATTAATTAATAACGAAGGTGAAATCGTTCAGAAATATCGCAAGTGCATTCCTTGGTGTCCGATTGAAGGCTGGTATCCCGGTGATCGCACGTATGTTAGTGAAGGTCCCAAGGGCATGAAGATCAGCCTGATTATTTGTGACGACGGTAACTACCCTGAAATTTGGCGCGACTGTGCTATGCGTGGTGCTGAGTTAATCGTGCGCTGCCAAGGCTATATGTATCCGGCCAAAGAACAACAAGTGATGATGGCTAAAACCATGGCTTGGGCAAATAACTGTTATGTGGCGGTTGCCAATGCCACTGGCTTTGATGGTGTTTATAGCT
>JARGOI010000055.1:1937-10642 GCA_029212275.1 Thalassolituus sp. | reverse complement strand
TACGCTTCGAAAATATAGCCAAAAATCCCTTAATTTGGCCCATTGTAGATGACAGTTTAGAAGCCTACCTCCGCTCGGTATTTGATAGATACTCTATTTATTACAGAGCCGACGACTTAGGTGTGGTTATTATTCGGATACTTAAAAGTCAGAACGTGGGCGTGTCGTTATTCGAATGTTAGCAAATTTCAAGAGGAGCCAAGCTTCTTACTTGACTCCTAGCGTTTCTAATAAAGTTATAGAAATTTATTGAAATGGATAAGTATTAAAACTTTGAAGTAGCGTCTTTAATCGACGAAGAAAGGTTAGACCAAGAAGAATCTATGCCTGACTTTAATGTTTTCCATGCTTCACCGCTTGACTTAGACAGTTCATCTAACTTGTCTTTATTTTCGTCGATGTTCCTTTCTAACTCATCAATTTTTTTGTTGATCTCGATTTGAGTGTCGGCGGAAGCATCTGATGCCTTAGCTTTCAGTTTTGTTAATTCACCTTTCATTTCATCAAGGTGGGCTTCCATTTTCTGTTGATAAAGTTCTTTGTCGTTCATAGTATTTTCCTTAACTATTTAATAAATATAAATTTAAAGGTATTAATGATTTATTATTAAAATTTATTAATAAAAAATCTCAGTAACTACATGATTAAACAATACCCTGTGCAATCATGGCTCCTGCTAATTTTTTGAAGCCATAGATGTTTGCACCTTTGCTATATGGATAAATATCGTTTTCTTTTTTCACATATTGAATACAACGGTCGTGGATATTTTCCATAATGCTCTGAAGTTCTTTGTCGATACGATCAATATCCCAACTATTTAATTCAGCATTTTGTGATCGCTCTAATCCTGACACCGCTACGCCTCCTGCATTGGCTGCCTTTGCTGGTCCGTACAAGGCTTTAGCATTGATGAATTTTTTGCGTGCACCATCGGTCAAAGGCATGTTGGCGCCTTCGCACAAGATTTTGATGCCATTATCTAATAATTCAGTGGCGTCATCTTCGTCCAACTCGTTCTGTGTGGCACAGGGTAGGGCGATGTCAGCCTCTTTGATGATCCAAGGTTTATCACCTTCCATATACGATCCAATCTTGGCATCTTTTAAGCGACCTTTTTGATTTATCTTGAAATCATAAAGGGTGTCGAAGTCATCTAATTTCATGCCATTTTCAAAATACAGTGTGCCGCCAGAATCCGATATAGAAAGCACGATGGCATCTTCTTGAATCGCTTTTTTCGCTGCGTGTAAGGCGACGTTGCCAGAACCAGAAATTAAAATTCGTTTTTCTTTCAATTCTTTATCGTGGGCTTTAAGCATATTTTTCAAAAAGTAAATCACTCCGTACCCAGTCGCTTCTTCACGGCCACAACTGCCGCCAAAGCTTGGGTTTTTCCCAGTGAGAACACCTTCCCATTGATTTTTAATTTTAATGTACTCGCCAAACAGGTAACCAATTTCTGTTGAACCTACATTAATATCACCTGCAGGAACATCTGTTTGTGAACCAATGTGACGATACAGCTCGCGCATAAATGCTTGGCAAAAGCGCATGATTTCACGCTGGCTACACCCTTTAGGATTAAAATTAGAACCACCTTTACCGCCGCCCATGGGCATACCCGTTAGTGCATTTTTAAAACATTGCTCAAACCCTAAAAACTTTAAAACACTTTCATTAACACTGGGATGAAAGCGAAGACCGCCTTTGTAGGCACCAAGCAGATTATGAAACTGCACACGCCAGCCTGTATTTATTTTTACCTTGCCGTCATCAGCTTCCCAGCAAACTCGAAAGCGAATGATACGATCAGGCTCCATCAGGCGCTCTAATACGTTCCACTCATCATATTGATCATCATTGTGATATTCGTCTTTAATATCTTCAAAAATTTCTTCCACCGCTTGATGAAATTCATCAGATCCCGGATGATTTTTTTCTAAGTAATCTCTGTAAATTTCACGAAAATCAGCCATAATTTTTCCTAAATAAAAATGGAATTAAATATTAATAAAATAAATAGAGCTAAAGAAATCAGGGGCTGTCTGCCCCTGATCTTTATATTGTCAATAATTTAAGCGTAGTCGATACTTTTCTGGATGCTAATGCTAGGCGTTTCTTGCTTATTTAAAATTGCCTTGGCAGTTTGCCAGCTAAATTTAATAGGGTTGGTCGTTGATGATGAGGCATGGGCTGTTTTAGGAACGAAAGCCAATAACATTAAATTTTCATCATCCTTGCCTTTGTCGTACCAAGCTTCGACGTCAGCGGACCATTTGTTAGCAATAACTTCTTCATTAGTCGATTCTTTAATTTCGCCCTGAATATCCGCCCAAAATTTATCTTTATTACTGGAGATTATGATGCGTGCTTTAGATGGACTAGTAAACTTGCTAAATATCTCGCTGCTGCGGTCAGCAAAGAACCAAACGGTATTCGTTTCTTGGTCTGGCTTGGCTGCCATCGGGATCATAAAATCAGTGACGCCTTCAATTTCTAACATGATGGCTGATTCGCTTTCGAGCTGGTCATGTATGGCTTGTTTAGGATGAGTTTCTAATAAGTCCGTAGTCATTATCTTGCCTCCATTGATTAATAATCTTCATAAATGAGTATTTTCAAAAATTTGGGTGCTGTGCAAATCTTATAAAATGGGAGTCAAATATTATGCATAAGTTCCACAGGCTATCGGAGCAAAGCGCCAAAAATTGCTTTGATTGATGATATTGACGCTTTAACAAGATCATTAAAGCGGCGTTAATCTTTATTTTTCAGTGACATGAGATTCGTTGGCAGATTTTATCAACTCAGGTATCGTGCTGAGATCTAGTTATTATTTAAATGAGATTAACTTGCCTTCCGATTTGCCTGATATTTCAACAGCGACAGATGTTATTTCGGACCCTATTGCGCGTTTGCGGTTAAACATTTTACGCGATTCTCGTCGACCCTTTTTGGCCCGCGGGGCAAATTTGGTGCGCTGCTCACATTGTTTATTAGTGGATGTTTTATGTATTTGTGATCAGCGTCCTAAGTTAGGTACGGAATTGGCCTTGTGTTTGGTGTTCTATCCGGGAGAAGTATTCAAACCCAGTAATACTGGGCGCTTAATTGCCGATGTGATTGCCGACAGCCATGCAGTGCAATGGCAGCGCAAACAACCTCCCGCGGATTTAAAGACCTTGTTAGACGATGCTCGCTACGCACCGATTGTGGTGTTTCCTTATGAGTACGCCGAAACCGAACGACAATTACGTGAAGATTCTGATTTGTATCACTATATTGCTGGGCGTAAACCATTGCTGATTTTCTTGGATGGGACGTGGCGCGAGGCACGCAAAATGTTCCGCAGTGATTGGCTGGCAGGCTTGCCCGTCATTGGCATAGAACCGGAAACAGTATCGCAATATCAGCTGCGAGAATCCTTCCACGATCACCAATGGGCGACGGCGGAAGTCGCCATTCCGTTACTGACTCGGTTGAATGAAACCGCCGCTGGTGCTGCATTAGCGGAGTATTTTATGTTGTTTCGCGAGCGCTACTTGGATGGCAAAGCCAATCGCTATGTGCGAGCGCAGGTAAAATGGCCCGAGGACTGACAGATGCGTTCAGGGCGAGTACAATCTGGCCTTTCATAAAGACATTAAGAAGCGATTCCCATGGGCAGAGCGTACCAAAACCGTAAAGAGTCAATGGCCAAGACGGCCGCAGCAAAAACCAAGGTCTATTCCAAGTATGGCCGTGAAATCTATATGGCGGCGAAAGCAGGTGGGGGCGATCCTTCGGCTAACTTGTCGCTGCGCAGTTTGATTGACCGTGCGAAGAAAGACCAAGTACCGTCACACGTGATTGAAAAAGCCATTGATAAGGCTAGTGGCGGTATCGGTGAAGATTTTGTCCCAGCATTGTACGAAGGCATCGCGCCTGGTGGATGTATGGTGTTGATCAGTGCGTTAACCGACAATAGCAATCGCACCTTCGGCGATATTCGTGGCGTGTTCTCTAAGTGCAAAGCCAAGCTAGGCAGCCAAGGCTCGGTGTCGCACATGTTCGATCACCGCGCGATGTTTGTGTTTGCCGGAGACGACGAAGAAGCACCATTAGAGGCCCTAATGATGGCCGATGTAGATGTTTCTGATATCGATTGTGAAGACGGTATGATCACCGTGTTAGTGCCGCCGACGGATTTCTTTAAAACCAAAACAGCACTGCACGAGTTGAATCCAGTGATCGAGTTTGAGGTAGAGGAAATCACTTATTTGCCACAAACCGAACATCCCGTCAGTGCCGATGATGTTGCCCAATTCGAACGCTTTGCGGGTTTGTTAAACGATTTAGAAGACGTACAGGAAATCTACCATAACGGTACGTTTGAAGGTTGATTTGATCTTCTTGGAAATTGAATAGGCTTGGCTTCACCAACGCTCACTGACAAGGGATCAATGAGCGTTGGTTGAAAAATTTAATCGGTGCGGCGTTCGTTACGCAATATGTTCATTAATTCACTTGTGCTTGGGCGAATCCCACGCCAAAGGAAAAATGCTTCGGCAGCTTGTTCTATCAGCATGCCCAAACCATCGATTGTTTTACTGGCCCCATTCACATGACACCATTGATTGAACACGGTTGGCGCATTCCCGTACATCATGTCGTAACAGACGGTTTGGTCATGAATAATGGTGGGATTTAATGGTGGAAGTTCGCCGCTTAAACTTGCGGATGTTGCATTAATAATAACATCGAAAGGCTCGTTCACTTCGTCAAAACCAACGCCAGATACTTTCCCTAAATCAGAAAAGTCTGCGGCCAATTGTTGCGCTTTGCTGACCGTACGGTTGGCGATCGCAATGCAGGCAGGCGCTTCTTTCAATAGTGGTTGCAAGACGCCGCGCACAGCACCTCCGGCACCTAACAGCAAAATGCGTTTATTTTTTAAAACAATTTGATGGTTAATGGTTAGATCACGCACCAACCCGGCACCGTCGGTGTTATCGGCTAACAAGCGACCATCATCAAGACGCATAAGGGTATTTACAGCTTGAGCACGTTGCGCCCTCGGCGTTCTTTCATCCGCAAGGAGAAAGGCATCTTCTTTAAATGGGACGGTAATATTAATGCCTTTGCCGCCATGTTTAAAAAAGCGCTCGGCTTCTTTTTTGAAATCACCAAGAGGGACTAAAACGGCTTTATAAAAAAGGTCTTGTTTTGTTTCTTGCGCAAATGCCAAATGAATACGCGGCGACTTGCTATGGCCAATAGGATTGCCAAATACAGCATAAAGATCAGTCATTTCTACTTCCTATTCTTTAACAGCATCTTGTCTAAGTCGCGCGACACATACCCATTTAGAGCACGACTAAATTAATCAGAGGTGCCCTATTTATAAGTTTATACCTACTCTTTTTATACCCACTCTTTGTGTGGTAAAAAATCAGTATAAAGTTTCTCTTCTGGGCTGCCGGGTTCTGGGTGCCAGTCGTAATCCCAGTGTGCCACGGGTGGCATCGACATTAATATCGATTCTGTTCGCCCGCCGCTCTGTAAACCAAAAATTGTGCCGCGATCAAACACCAAATTAAATTCAACGTAACGACCACGCCGATAATTTTGGAATTTGCGCTCACGCTCACCCCATGGGGTATTTTTTCTACGTTCTAAAATACTAACGATACCATCGATGTATCCATTCCCTACGGCCTGCATAAAAGCAAAACTTTTATCAAAATCTTCTTCGCCATCCCAACTGTTTAGGTCGTCAAAGAACAGTCCGCCAACACCGCGTGTCTCGTCACGATGCTTTAAGTAAAAGTATTCGTCACACCATTTTTTGTATTTAGGATAAATATCTTCACCAAACGGAGTGCATAAGTCTTTTGCGGTTTGATGCCAATGAACCACGTCTTCCTCGAATGCGTAGTACGGCGTTAAATCGAATCCACCACCAAACCACCACACCGGGGCTTCACCGTCTTTTTCGGCAATGAACAAACGTACATTGGCATGGGACGTTGGTGCATAAGGATTTTCGGGATGAATAACCAGCGATACCCCTAAGGCTTGAAAGCTACGACCTGCAAGTTCGGGGCGGTTGGCGGTGGCAGAAGGAGGTAAAGATTGGCCTCGAACATGGGAAAAGTTAACGCCGCCTTTTTCGACCATGCCTCCAGTAATAACCCGCGTACGTCCACCACCGGTCAGCTTCATGCTGCCATTGTCGGGTTCGCGCTCCCAGTTGTCAGCAACAAACTTGGCTTGGCCATCGACATTTTCTATGGCTTGGCAAATACGCTCTTGCAGGTCCAATAAGAAGGTTTTAACTGCGTCGATATCGATTGAAGAAAGTGAAGAATGCGGCATTTGATTTCCTTAGCCTATGGCTTTGATCAACGTAAGCGTTGACCCGTAAGCGTTCGAATTTCTGACGGTTGCGCGCGCCCACCAAGCGCCCCCGGAAGAATGTAATCCAGTTGCTCAGCAAAATATTGTCTTACTCGAAGAGACGAGCGAGCGGGCTCTTTGCCTGCGGGATTTGCAGAGGTAGAGATCAACGGCCCAGCTTGATCGCAAAGTGCGCGGATAATCGGATGAGCGCTGATACGCACGGCGATACTATGGTGTTGGCCACGCACCCATTTTGGTACATGGTCATAACAAGGTAATACCCAAGTGATCGGGCCTGGCCAAGTGCTATTAACCTGTATTAGGTCCGTTTGGCTAAGTGGCTTGATCCAGTCTTGGAATTGCTCAAGTGAGGACCCTACCAGCACCAATCCCTTGTCGATGGGGCGGTTTTTGATGTCTAAAATTTGCTGGGTCGCGGCTTGGTCTAACGGATCGCATCCCAAGCCCCAAACGGCTTCGGTAGGATACGCCAACACGCCTCCTGAACGGATACAGTGAATAGCTTGGCGCAAATGCCAGTGATTAGGTGAAGTAACTTTGGTAGCGGCCATGATGCTCTGAATATAACTATTTAGGTCTGAGGTTAGTTATATATTGTACCTCAGATCGAATGCGGGGAAACCGTCTAAAATGTTTGCCCACATCTCAATGCTAAAATTGGGTAGCGCTATTTTAAACGGACATAGCCACCCAAATCTCTGCGTAACCAGCCATCCAGTTCTAACTGCAGAAGCTCCGGCCCTAATTCGGCCGAATGTAGCCCAGATCGAATGGCAATAACATCTATCGCCGTGGGCACGAAATCGACGCAGGTAACAAGGGTGGGAATTTTTTCCGGCGTCGAACTGGTTAATGGTAAATGCTGTTCTGTGCCTGCGCCGAACCCCAAGTTCATGGCGTGTAGGATATCGTCTGCCGTCTCTACCAAGAGTGCGCCCTCGCGAATTAACTGATGTGGGCCGCGTGCCAACGGATTATGAACCGCGCCGGGCAGGGCAAAGACATCACGTCCTTGCTGTGCGGCCAAGCGCGCGGTAATCATGGTGCCGCTTTGAATGGTGGCTTCGACAATTAACGTGGCCGAGCATAAGCCACTGATGATGCGATTGCGCGATGGAAAATGACTGGCTTGCGGCTCGGTGCCGGGTGCAAACTCGCTAATTAACAGTCCTTGTTTGGTAATTTCTCTGGCCAACGCTTGATGCTTAGACGGATAAATTCTATCTACACCGGTACCCATTACGGCGATGGTGCGTCCACCTTGCAAAGCTCCACTGTGCGCTGCGGCATCTGCGCCTAAGGCTAAGCCGCTAACAATAGTAATGCCTGCTTTTGCTAATAACGCACAGCATTCGTAGGTCCAATCCAATACTGCAGGGGTGGTTGCACGACTGCCGACAACGGCGAGCATAGGGGCTGCCAAGGCATCTAAGTCACCGCGATACCAAAGCAATGAAGGAGCGTCACGTAAGCTTGAAAGGGCTTCAGGAAATAACTCGCCACCATGGAGCAAAATGCCTTGGCCAGATGTTTGCCGCCATTGGCGAATTTGTTTAACGTCGGCAGATTCAGAGTGAGTGCTGTTTTGATTATTGCTGGTTTGACTATTACTTGATGGAAAAGACCATTGGCAGGCTGCTTTAGGGTTCAGGCCTAGGGCGATTAGGTCATCTGCAGAGAGATCGAGGAGTGCCTCGACCGAACCATAACGCGATAACAGTTTATCGAGCAGAGCATTGGCGGCAATATTGCCAACACCTTTGAGTTGCCGTAAACGCCACCACGCAGTAATGACGTTGTCGGTAATGCGCTCATCCTTGAGCATAAATTATCCCTTTAGTGTTTTATCAAATATCTGGAGACTCGAAGTAGTCGCCTACTTTTAATGGACGTTGAGCACGCATAATTAATGCGTAAGACAATTTGTCGAACACACGGAACACCATCATGCTGCCCGCTTCTTCGGAGGGTAAGCGCACTTTTTCTTTGGCTTCGCGGTCATAGACCACCGCACCAGCGCTTTTCACTAGCATGACATGACCAGGCTCGATACCGTCACGAATACCACGGTTTAACGCCACCACATCGTATTGACCAATGTAAGATACGCCGTCATCCACCGACATGATCTGCCCATAGATTTTTTGTCCTGGTGCTTTCGGAATAAAGCGACCACGTAAGTCACCTTCGCCAGTTTCCATTAGGCGATCGCCGTTTCTTACCTGCTGCTTGGTGCTAACCACTTCAAGAGTGATGACATCATCGTTGACATCACTGACGGTGCCTTTACCAATTTCGAT
>JARGOI010000055.1:0-1837 GCA_029212275.1 Thalassolituus sp. | reverse complement strand
CATCACTAAACTGATAACATCATCAGGGTAGATTAGATGTGGATTGTCTATTTGCGGGTTGTTGTGCCAGATTTCTGGCCACTCCCAAGCCTTGCCAGTGTAGCGTTCGCTGATGTCCCAAAGGGTGTCACCCTTCTTCACAACATAGCGTTCTGGCGCGTCCGCTTTAAGTTGGAGGGCGGCGGCACCAGCCGACGCACACATCAAACCTGCAATTAGAAGACGTTTGATGGTTTTGCTCATCCTATATTCCCTTTATTATTGTCGGCCGGGGTGATTACTTTGCTTTGAACAAAGTTGTCTATTAGTTATCTTAGCAAGTCATTGCCACTCAGTTCTATCAGTTCTATAACAGAGCTCAATAAAAGTAAGTACCGTATACTATGGCCATACTTGAAATTCTGGAATTTCCAGACCCACGTTTACGAACGTTAGCACAACCCGTGCAAGAAGTTGACGACCGAATACGCAATATTGTAGACGATATGTTCGAAACTATGTATGAAGCACCTGGAATCGGTTTAGCCGCTACTCAGGTGAACGTGCATGAGCGTATTATTACCATTGATGTGTCGGAAGACAAAACCGAACCGTTAGTCTTTATCAATCCAGAGATCAAAGTGCTGGAAGGTGAGTTAGAAACCATGCAAGAAGGGTGTTTGTCTGTGCCCGGTTTTTACGAAGACGTGACTCGCATCGAACACTGCCTAGTCAATGCGCTTGGCCGTGATGGCAGGCCCTTTGAAATGGAATGCCGTGGATTGCTAGCGGTGTGCATTCAACATGAAATTGATCACCTCGAAGGCAAGTTGATGGTGGATTACATTTCGCCGTTAAAGCGCAAGCGCATCAAGGACAAGCTAGAAAAGAAGCACAAACTCGAAGCTCGCCAAGGAAAAGATTAATTAATGACCTTGCGTATTATTTTTGCCGGAACGCCGGAGTTTGCGGCAGTGCACCTGGACGCACTGCTTGCAAGCGATCATCAAGTAATAGCGGTGTATACCCAGCCTGACCGACCTGCGGGGCGCGGCAAGAAATTACAGCCCAGTCCGGTCAAACAAAAAGCCTTAGAGCATGGAATTGACGTTTTTCAGCCAATCAACTTCAAAGATAGCGCCGATGTTGACCAGTTAGCGTCGTTAAACGCCGATGTCATGGTCGTGGTTGCTTACGGGCTGCTATTGCCGCTTTCGGTATTGCAAGCACCAAAGCAAGGCTGCTTAAACGTACATGGTTCACTGTTGCCGCGTTGGCGCGGGGCTGCCCCAATTCAGCGTTGCATTGAAGCCGGTGACAAACTGACGGGTATCACCATCATGCAAATGGATGTGGGCTTAGATACCGGGAACATGCTGCATAAAGTCAGCATGGGTGTTGCTTGGGACGAAACTGGCGGCTCATTGTATGATCGATTGGCCGAGATGGGGCCTCCAGCGTTATTAAAAACCCTCGATGACTTGGCCAATAATCAATTAAAACCCGAGCAGCAAAACGACGCATTGTCCTGTTATGCACACAAGCTAACCAAGCAAGAAGCCCTAATTGACTGGACTCAAGATAGCGAATTGCTCGAACGCCGCGTTCGCGCCTTCTATCCCTTTCCGGTTGCCTATACACTGCTCGGCGATGAGCGTATTCGTGTGTTGGCAGCCGAGGTTGTCGATTTACCCACGTCTCTGGCTCCGGGCACCATAGTCAAGGTCAGTGCAGAAGGCATTGATGTGGCCTGTGGCGAACAGCAATTACGACTCATCCGACTTCAACTGGCCGGTAAAAAACCCATGCATGTGAGCGATATTATCAACGGACAGCCCAATTTGTTTCAGCCGTTTTA
>JARGOI010000528.1 GCA_029212275.1 Thalassolituus sp. | reverse complement strand
AAGCCGATTTGATTGTCCGATAGCGAGATTAGATTCTGCCAGCGTTGCCGTAGTGGGATCACAGACTGACCATTCCTTACTGGTGATGGTGTGAAGCATGGAGAAGACAGGCTATTATAAGCATCTTTTTTATAAATAGACGTACTGCTGTTCAGAGAATAGACAAAATTCTCTCTTTTCCGCAGATCGGCATGGAGTAAAACAGTGATTAAGGTTGGAATCGTAGGCGGCACCGGCTACACCGGTGTTGAATTGTTAAGATTATTGGTAAATCACCCAGATGTAAAATTGCACGTGATTACTTCACGAAGCGAAGAGGGTGTGCGCGTCGATCACATGTATCCCAACTTGCGCGGACATACCAACCTAGAATTTACCGTGCCAGATCCTAAAGTGCTGGGCGAGTGTGATGTTGTTTTCTTTGCCACACCGCACGGCGTTGCGCACGCTCTTGCTGGCGCGGTACTCGATGCCGGAGCACGTGTTATCGATCTATCTGCTGATTTCCGTATTAAAGATGTAGCGACTTGGGAAAAGTGGTACGGCCAACCTCATGGGGCGCCCGATTTATTACCGCAGGCTGTTTATGGTTTGCCTGAAGTCTATCGCGAACAGATTCGCACGGCGCGTTTGATTGCTGTGTCTGGCTGTTATCCCAGCTCAGTGCAGTTGGGTCTGATTCCGTTGCTGGAAAAAGGACTGATTAACGACCAAATGATTATTGCCGACTGCAAGTCTGCGGTAAGTGGCGCGGGCCGTGGTGCCAGTGTAGGCACCTTGTTGTGTGAAAGCAGCGAGTCGATGAAAGCCTATGCGGTGGCTGGCCACCGTCATTTGCCAGAAATTCGTCAAGAGCTAGAACATGCGTCTGGGCAAAAAGTAGCATTAACTTTTGTCCCGCATTTAACGCCAATGATCCGTGGTATCCATTCAACTATGTATGTAAAACCGGCTGACGAAACGCTCGATTTACAGGCGCTGTATGAAGCTCGCTATGCGGATGAACCGTTTGTTGATGTGATGCCTGAGGGCAGCCATCCAGAAACGCGCTCAGTGAAAGGCAGCAATATGTGCAGAATTGCTATCCATCGTCATGCTGACTCTGGACAAGTCATTATTTTGTCGGTGATCGACAACTTAGTGAAAGGTGCCTCTGGTCAGGCGATACAAAACATGAACATCATGTTCGGTTTGGACGAGCAGGCAGGTCTTCGCCAAGTTGCGTTGATGCCTTAATGAGTGACATTAGCGAAGATGCAACATTAAGAGATCATGACGTGGTAAAAGGAAGCCATCAAGACGAATTGGTCATTGTTAGGTACAACAGCGGCTATCGACTGCGTCGTGCCGTGTGGCTGGTCGTCACCATTCTTATGGTTGGGGTGGGCGCATATTTGTATGGATATTTTGCCGGTCATGAGAAAATTCTTACCCTGTCTACGGAATTAAATCAGCAAGTTAATCAACTTAGTGAAGTAACGAATACGCAAAGTGATTTACAGCAACGTCTGTCTATTTATGAAATGGGTGAAGCGATAGATCAAGGCTCAGCAGACAATTTGCGCGATACCCTAGTGACAATGTCTTCGCGCATCGCTGAATTGGAACATGAAGTGGCCTTCTATAAAGGGATTATGTCTTCTGAATCCAGTGAGAATGTCTTGCGGGTGAGTCGGATCAATGTGCGTTCGACAGATGTGCCTAATGTGTTTTCATATGCCTTAACCTTGGCTCAAACTTCGGTAGGCAGTAAAGATGTGCTTGGCAATGTACTGATAGAAATAGAAGGAAAACAAGACGGCAAGTCTGTAACCTTGCCTCTCAATGACCTTAACAGTGAAGTGCCTAAAAAAGGGATTTCATTTAGTTTTCGTTATTTTCAGGAACTCAAAGGAACGCTGACCTTGCCCGAGAACTTTGTTGCAGAGCAAATTCATGTCAAAGTTCAGCCTAAGAGCAGCTCAATAGCGGATGTAAAAGAAAGCCGTCTATGGATTCAGTAGG
>JARGOI010000527.1 GCA_029212275.1 Thalassolituus sp. | reverse complement strand
AGTATGATTTCGGCATCACATAAGGAGATCGTCATGCTTAGTTTTTTATTTTCACAGCCCAAGCTGGCTATTCGTAGCACCTCATTCAACCCCCTCTTACTGAGTCTTGCTGCGACTTTTTTATTATCCCAAACGAGCTTGGCAACCGAGCAGTCGGGAACTGAGCAGTTTAGAAGCAAGGAACAGCCGCTAGAGTTGGTGATCCAAAGCACCGACATTGCCAATGTCTTTTATCTTGATGGTCGTATTGAGGCCATTAATCAAGGCACCATTTCGGCACAAACCTCCGGCGTCGTCACTCATATTTATGGCGATGTGGGTGACCGAGTGGAGGCCGGAAAACTGTTGATTGAAATCGACAATACCCTGCAAAAAACTGCCCTAGCAGAGGCGCGAGCGGCATTGGCAGAAGCAAAAGCGGTCGATAAAGATGCCAGCTTAGTCTTAGGCAGGAACGAACGTTTACGCAAAAGTGGTAATATTTCTGAAGGTGAACTGGATCGTTCGATTGCCCAAGCTAATAGCGCCATTGCTCGCGTAGAGGCAGCTCAAGCAGCGGTAAAACAAGCGCAAACTCAACTCGAATACACCCGCGTCGTCGCACCTTACGAAGGAGTTATCAGTGAACGTTTTGTTGAAGCAGGCGAACTCGTCTCCATCGGCCAAGCATTAATGAGCGGTTATGATAGTGGCGCACTGAGGGTACTTACCGCTTTGCCACAACATTTAGCAAAGCAATATCAGAATGTCGATCAATTACACGTAAACACCAGCACCTCAAACTATGCGGTGACGTCCGCCACCTTGTTTCCTTATGCAGACGTCCAATCCCACAGCGTAAAGTTACGAGCCAATTTACCTGCGATCAGTAATGACGACATCATTCCGGGAAAGTGGGTAAAAGTTGCCTTTTCCTCGGGCAGCCATAAAGGCATCGTTGTGCCTGAAAGTGCCATTATACAACGTGGCGAATTAACCGGCGTTTACATTAAACGCGACGGTCGTGCCTTGCTACGCCAAGTTCGTATCGGAAAAACCATTCCTCTCGCCGACCATCCAACGGATGAAGTTTGGGTAGAAGTACTGGCGGGACTTGCCGAGGGTGACACGATTTATCGCAACGCCTTAAATACTTTATCGGCGCAATCTGGAGAGTAATCGATGAAAGACTCTCTAGGAATCTCAGGTCGCGTCGCGCGCGCCTTTCAAAACTCGGCCATCACTCCTCTGCTGGCGATTATTGGCTTGTTGCTGGGTGGCTTCGCCATCATGGTCACGCCCAAAGAAGAAGAGCCGCAAATCGATGTTACCTTTGCCAATGTGTTCATTGGTTATCCCGGTGCCAGCGTGCTGCAAGTCGAGCAATTGGTAACCATTCCGGCGGAACGTGTGTTGTCAGAAATGCCTGACGTCGACGACGTATTTGCCATCAGCCAACCGGGCCAATCTATATTAACGATCGCCTTCAAAGTGGGCGTGCCGCGGGAAAAAGCCATTGTTGATTTATACAATCAGGTGTACAGCAATAACGATTGGTTTCCTGCAAACATCGGCATCCTCGACCCCATCATTCGTCCTATGGGCATCGATGATGTGCCTATTATGGCCATTACCCTGCACGGCAAACAGCAAGATCCGAGTGCAGCGTCTGACATCGAAGTCAGTCGATCTGACTTAAGCCGCATTGCCAACACCTTAGCAACCGATCTTAAACGCATTCCTGGTACGCGCGACATTTATGCGCTAGGCGAGCGCAGCGACGTGATCGAAGTGCGCCTCGATCCTGCACGTTTGAATGGTTATGGCCTTGCGTTTGATGATGTGCGTCAACGCTTATTAAGCGCCAACCATGGCGGCTTTCGTTTACCTCTCGTGCAAAATAATGAAGTGATTGAAATTCAAGCCGGGACATTACTCAACAAGGTTTCTGACATTCGGCAGTTGGTGGTTGGGCAATCTCAAAACGGCATCGTTTACCTTGCCGATGTGGCCGACATTAACCAAG
>JARGOI010000526.1 GCA_029212275.1 Thalassolituus sp. | reverse complement strand
TTATTTTGTTTTAGCGCGTGGCATAAACCGCTGTAAATGAGGCATACCAAAGACGAATATTTGTATTGCATCCAACGCCACATTGTTACTTTTTTGGCGCAACGAAAACACGAAAAAAAGCACTTCTAACACATGAACAGCGGCAATGATCAGCGCGGTGATGGGTAACCAGCTAAGCGTACCTTGCCAATCTTGTTGCCAAGCGAAAAAAGCGATAATCCAAAATAACAGCGTGACGGCTTTCATTAAAATGGTCATAAAACGCTCTACCTCTATGAATTGAGTTCTGATCATACCGATCAAGATCACACCAGACCAGTATCAGGCAAGACAATCTCAGCGGTGACGGTTAGAATGTTGTTCTGTTTGCTAGGGCACCTCTTAATAATTCAGGGGTACCCTCAACAAAGTCATTGCGAGACTGATACCACTAGGGATACCTATGGCCAACGAAAAAACAACCCATTTTGGATACGAGACAGTTGCTGTCGATGAGAAACAAGCGAAAGTAGCCGATGTGTTTCATTCGGTTGCGGCAAAATATGATGTCATGAACGACTTGATGTCATTCGGCATTCATCGCTTGTGGAAGCGCATCACCATTGATATGAGTGGTGTGCGCCCAGGCAACAAAGTACTCGATTTAGCGGGGGGCACGGGTGATCTAACCCGCAAGTTTTCTCGTATAGTCGGCCCGAATGGACAGGTCGTGTTGGCGGACATTAACTCGTCGATGCTAAACGTCGGCCGTGATCGTCTGACCGATCAAGGCTACGTTGGTAACGTCGAATATGTTCAAGCCAACGCCGAAGACTTGCCTTTCGAAGACAACAGTTTTGATGTCATCACCATCGCTTTTGGATTGCGCAATGTCACTGACAAAGACAAAGCCTTGCGCTCTATGACTCGCGTATTAAAACCGGGTGGTCGTTTATTAATCTTGGAATTTTCTAAACCGACTAACCCAGTGATAAGTAAGGCTTACGATGTTTACTCGTTCTCAGCACTGCCGATGATGGGCAAGCTGGTCACCCAAGACGCCGAAAGTTATAAATATCTGGCGGAGTCTATCCGCATGCATCCCGACCAAGAAACATTAAAAGGGATGATGGAAGATGCAGGGTTGATGCGCTGCAGTTATCACAACATGACCAGTGGCGTTGTTGCTTTGCATCGCGGCATTAAACCTTAATGTATCTATTTATAGGCTGTTATGGTCGAGGTGAAGAATGCTTCGTTCACTGACGCAGGTGGCTTGCTTGCCTGCCGAATTACTCATTAATCGCCTACTGCGCGAAGACCCAGTGGCACTCAAGCACGTGGCGCGCATTGAAGGTCGGTTAATGGCAGTTCATATCGATCAACAATGGCAGTTTAACATTCGCTTTCTACGCGATGGCATAACCATAAGCAGCACCCAAGATATTGACTACGACGTACTGATGAGTGGCCGCATGTCAGACTTTTTAGCGCTAGCGAGGTCTAAAAACAAAGCCAATGCGCTGATAAACAGCCCCATCGATTTGCAAGGAGACACCGAACTCGCGCTGTCGGTGACTCGTATTGTAGAGAAGTTAGACATCGACTGGGAGCATCTTATTACCCCCCTGACAGGCAGTTTGTTGGCCCATCAGCTAGGCAAAGGGGTGCGAGGTGTTTTGCAGTGGGGACGCAGCAGTGCACCGACTTATCGCACGGCACTGAAAGACTATCTAGAAGACGAAGCTCAGGTTGTAACGCCTGCACCGTTGCTCAAACAATTTAACGATGACGTCGACCGTCTTCGATTGGCAACCGACCGACTGACGGCACGTTTAGATGCCCTAAAAGTCGCTGCTAACACAAAGGATTAATCGTGGGTAATTTTTGGCGTCTGTGGAAAATAATGTTTGTCTTTACGCGTTATCGTTTAGACAGTTTGGTACCAACGGAGCAATTGCCACTTCGGATACGCATTCTTTTATGGATGGCACCTTGGCGCTTAAATCCCGTTCCCAGTAAATTAAA
>JARGOI010000525.1 GCA_029212275.1 Thalassolituus sp. | reverse complement strand
ACCAATCGTGCAAACTCCCCATCAATCAACAGAGGGCGCAGTTCCGCAGACAAGGTAATAGGGAATCGTAACTCAGAAGCCGTATAGATATTACGTAAAGTGAACTCGGTTTGTTGCTGGCCATCGTAATAACCTCGATGCCAAAAGCGTAAGTTAACCGCATTGTTTTTACTAAAGAGATAAGTGCCTTCAGCAGCAACATCGTTAAAAAAGCTATCTTGCTCACGTCGCTCATCAACAATTTCGACATCGACACCATTCAAGTTGATCGAGTCACGATCGATACCTAAATTCAAGTTGTCGTCAAAGCCAAAACCAACTTCTAAAGAAGCCTGCCAATATTGCTCAAAAGATTCATCTGAGAAGGTCTTCAGCAATGTCTCGGCATGAGCAATCGTGTCTGGATCTTGTGCATTCGCTTTAACGTATGTCCATTCGTAAGCGGCAGCCTTAACATTCCCCATTTTCGAATAAATAGCACCCAGCAACATGTGCGCTTGGTAATTATTAGGTTCGTTGGCAATAACGCGCTCAATCGCAAATACCGCTTTATCGTATTGCTGTACTAAATAAGCCGCGCGTCCGTAGTTATAATCAAAGAGAACATCGCCTTCGGTCTCTTCTCGACAAGATTCAGCGAGCTCCATGGCTTTAATATATTGTTCAGAATCAATTTCAGACTTTAAAAAATGCGCCTTTGTACATTGTTCAGCGAAGACAATGTTGGATAGGCCACAGCCCGAGATAACCAAAGTCAAAAAACGAGCAAGCGTCGTTTTTGGGAACTTAGATGCTCCCCGTCGGCCACGGCGATAAGATAAGCCCATAATTATTATCCTTATTTCCATAAATTCTGACGAGAACGTCTGAATAATACAAATCGTTACTATTGATAACACTCGATGACGCAGGACTATACCACAGCGTTTTTTGTTGTTATACGACTACCATGACGCCAAGTAAGACTTTTACGCCATTTATGAACTGGCTCAGAATTTAGATGATTTTAATCGTATTCCAGCGAATATTTTCGTGTCAAAATCAAATAACTTTATAACCAAATACGAATACACTTTTGCTTATTGCAACCTGTCATTGGTAATAAGTGCTATTGATAATGTTTGTAGTGCGCAAAAAAAACCGGCCAACGGGCCGGTTTATATTAACGATGTATCATTAGAGTAATATTAACGAATTAATCGTCTTTTTCCATATGAACGCCGACCTGAGGGAAAGGAATCTCGATGCCTTCTGCGTCAAAGCGCAATTTCACAGCTTCCATCATGCCCCAGTAAACGGTCCAGTAATCTGCCGCATTGACCCAAGGACGTACAATAAAATTAACTGACGAATCCGCCAATTCAGACACCGCTACTTTGGGTGCAGGTTCAGCCAACGTGAGTTCGTGATTGTTCACCATCTCTTCGAGAATCGCTTTGGCTTTTAATAAGTCAGAGCCGTAACCAATACCAAACACCATATCCACACGGCGGGTGGGTTGTTCGGAGAAGTTGGTCATGGTGTTGCCAAACACATTTGAGTTTGGCACGGTAATTACCTTGTTGTCTGGAGACTTGAGGCGGGTGCTCATAATAGTGATTTGCTCAACCGAACCCATCACACCATCAACCTCGACAAAATCACCGACTTTAAAAGGACGAAACAAAATCAGCATCACGCCTGAAGCGAAATGCGACAGCGAATCTTTTAATGCTAAACCAACCGCTAAACCGGCAGCACCTAACAAGGCCACCAGCGACGTAGTGTCTAACCCAAGCTGGGACAAAGAGAAAACGATAACGAGTAGCAGCATGACGCTGCGTAGAATAGTCGCTAAGAAGCTCACCAAAATAGGATCTAACTTAGCCTTATTCATTACCTTAGTGACGCCACCGGCAACAATGCCAACTAAAATCCGACCCACAATAAATACCAGCAGGGCCAGTATTATTTGAGTTCCCCAAGGCAGAATGTAATCCGCCCATAAAAGTTGCGGATCTAGATTCAACT
>JARGOI010000054.1:10083-10690 GCA_029212275.1 Thalassolituus sp. | reverse complement strand
AGATAAAGGCGGTGAGAACAATCAAGCCTGCGTCCACAAAGAGTTTCGACATCTCACCAATACGGCGGATGTTTTCAATTCGGTCGACGTCGTTGAAACCTAGATCTTTGTTCAGGCCATGGCGAACGTTGTCACCATCTAATAGATAGGTGTGTTGCCCAAGTTCGGAAAGACGCTGCTCCAGAGCATTAGCAATGGTCGATTTGCCAGAGCCGCTAAAACCAGTAAACCAAAGTATGCACGGCTTTTGATTTTTGATAACCGAGCGACTTTGTTTGTTGATTGATTGGTTGTGCCAGACAACATTGGTGGCAGTCACGACGAGGCTCCTTAGCGCTTGATTAGAATATCGTATTTTAAAAAGAGCATATAATAATCCATTTTCTTACTGCTCTGGGATATAGAAAAGTACAGCAATGCTCACAATTTTGATATAGAAAATGTGCTCAATCAGACGCATTTTGGCCAATTATCAGTTTAGCGAATTTATTTGCAGTTCTGGGAGCGAAGTAAGGCTTGGTTAATTTGCCCCCCTGGGAGCGCAGGCGTCTCGCCTGCTTTTAAACGTTTAACGCTTATCGCCAAGGCGAACAACACCGCTAATCTT
>JARGOI010000054.1:0-9983 GCA_029212275.1 Thalassolituus sp. | reverse complement strand
AAAGACGACGTATCAATTTGCACCTCTGGGAGCGCAGGCGTCTCGCCTGCTTTTTAAGGTTCTAAGGCTTATCGCCTAGGCGAACAACACCGCTAATCTTTGTGACTCTTTGCCGGCGGGACGCCAGCGCTCCCGGCATGCCTGCTTTTAAACGTTTAACGCTTATCGCCAAGGCGAACAACACCGCTAATCTTTGCGACTCTTAGCCGGCGAGACGCCAGCGCTCCCGGCACACCTCTTTAAACAAAAGACGACGTATCAATTTGCACCTCTGGGAGCGCAGGCGTCTCGCCTGCTTTTTGTCTAAATTCGATGGATTTTATGCAATTTGATTACTTACGGCTCAATTAAGGAGCATATCAACTTGGATGTCGCTGCGAGTAGCTATAGACTAGCCCGCAACTATATTACCCTAGCATTATTAGTAGTGACTCGAAGAATCATCGTAGGATAGTTAGCGAATCTCTATGACTCCTGCTATTAGTTAAAGGTTAGATTGATTTCAAAGCCCAGCATTGCAGGGCTTTTTTGTTTGCAGACGTTGCTATTGTTTGCCTAAAATTCGTATTTTTATTTATGTGATCTCAATATGCGTCGTTGGAGAGCTTTTCAGATACTGGTATTCGTACTACCTTTGCCCTTTGGTTTGAACACAAATTGGACATGGCCATGGGTAGTCGCGGCTGTATTTTGGATACTCGGATTAGAACTTCGTGGTTTGTTAGCATTTCAAGAAAAGAAGCAACTACCTAATATCGTTTTTCCAATAGCTTTTACTAAAGCATTACCGCTCCTTGGATTATTAGTCTTAGTGCAACTTTGGGTCATCTTTCAGTGTCTATTCGGTATTGCACTTTCACCTTACGACACTCAGTTAGAGATTTTGCTCGGTTTTGGTTATACCGCTTTTTTTGCTTTGTCTTTATTGATGATTAAGAATCGCAAAAGACTAGAGCGCATTGTTTGGATAGTGGCTTTGGCGGCGGCTTTTCAGGCCTTATATGGCTCTTTTATGGTGATGTCTGACTTAGAGTGGGGTTTCTTTATAGATAAAGAAGCTTATATTGGTGTCGCCACAGGTACTTTCATTAATCGTAATCACTTAGCGGGATATCTAGAGCTATCTATTGCTTTGGGCATCGGGTTGCTGATTTCACAGAGCAGCAGTTATTACGGCACTTGGCAACAAAGATTACGCACATTGATTAAAACCATGTTGAGCAAAAAGATTATTCTTCGCTTACTATTGGTTATTATGGTGATTGCGATGGTGATGACCCGATCTCGCATGGGTAATACAGCATTTTTCATCAGTCTGATGACTACCGGATTACTCGCATTATTGCTGATGAAAAACAAAACGACTTCTACTAGCATTTTGCTCGTGAGTTTGTTGGTTGTTGATATTGCTATCGTCGGTACTTTTTTTGGCGTAGATAAATTAGCCGATCGTCTTCAAAATAGCAGTACCGAAACAGAAAGCAGGGATGAAGTTACTCGAGATACGATTGCAATGGCCAAGACTCATGCGTTAACGGGTGTCGGAGCCGGAGGATTTACCTACATTTATCCTGCATTTAGAAGTATAGATGTTCGGACGACCAGAATTTATAATAATGCTCACAATGATTACTCGCAATTTGCCGCAGAATTTGGCTTACCGGCCAGTTTTGCATTACTGGTAGTTGTACTAGTCAGCATTTTCTGGGCAATTAGTGCTATGCGTTTACGAAATAACGATTTACACAAAGGTATGGGGTTTGCGGCGACCATGGGAATTATTGCCCTAGGTATTCACTCTACCGTTGATTTTAACCTACAAATACCCGCCAATGCATTTATGTTTATGTTGATCTTAAGTATCGCGGCAATTGCACGCTGGTCTCCATATTCTAGAAAATCTAATTCTGCTAACGGATAAGAATGAAACTATCTCCTCGTTTATTAAAACTTCCGGTTAATACTTCTGGCAATGACTTCGTTGTTGGAGATATTCACGGTGAAGTATCTAAGCTTCGAAAGCAATTGAATGAAATTGGTTTCAATTATAAAACTGACCGTTTGATATGTGTCGGTGATCTGATCGATCGTGGGGCAGAATCCCCTGAAGCTTTAGCCTTGCTTAATGAATCTTGGTTTTATTCTGTAGTAGGTAATCATGAAGTATTAATGGTCGGTGGCCTCAAGTATCAGAACAACAAGCAACGCATGACCTGGATCGAAAATGGCGGTAACTGGATTATGAATACTCAGTCCAGCCAATGGCCAATTTGGTTTGATCAAATAGAAGCTCTACCATTGGGTATTGAGGTGACCACAGCTTCTGGTACTTGCTATGGCATTATCCACGCCGATTATCCACGTGATCATTGGGGCGATTTTGAGAAAATGAGTCGTGAAGACTGTGAAAGAGCCGTATGGTCGCGTGAAAACTTTCGCACCGGTGCACCTCATTCGATAAAGGGCATCGACTGGATCATACACGGTCATAATGTGTCCGACGGCTTACGTATACTTGGCAACAGAGTATATATAGAAAACGGCGCCTACTTAGGCAACGATTTCATTATCAAAGCTTTGAAGTAGTCAACGTTTCTGGAAGCGCAGACCCCTTGTCTGCCTTTAACAACTTTCGATTAGTCGAACTAGCTTGATAATCTTTACAACTCTTTGCCAGCGAGACGCCGGCGCTCCCAGACTGATAACTTGGCGAAGAACGACTTAACTAATTTGCATCCCCCGGGAACGCAGGCGTCCCACCTGCCTTTATGAACTAACTCTTAGCAAATATTTACTCTTTACAACAACCTCACACTTTTTAGCCATTATTAAATTTGCTTGTTAGTTGATATTTACTACACTTGGGTTTAACAATTGTTCATTTGGTAACCGATATGTTCAAGCTTCTCCCTGCGCTTGTATTAATTGCAATGCCCACTTTCGTTTTGGCTGAATCTAACTCAGCAACACCAAGCGAGTTTTCGGCTTTGATAAATACAGGCATGGATGTGCCCAAAGCGGTAGAGGCTATACTAACGGCATTTCCGTCTATGTCCTTACAGCAAGCATTGGTAGTTGCCATGAAATCTGGCGCAACTTTAGACGAGATCTTTGCTGCGGCTATTGCTCAATCGGGCTTATCAGTTGCTACCATGGTGGCAGTGCTTAACGCCTCTAAAACACAACGTATTGATATATTAGACGTCGTTAGCGCAGCCCAACAAGCAGGTATGTCAGAAGAAAACATTGCTGCGGGCATTGCTGCTGCCCAAGAAGCCTCAAGCACTGGGCAAGCACCCGCGCGCAGATCTCTAGCTTTGGCGCAGATCAATGTGCCGAACGCGCAAGTAAACCAATTCAATCAAGGTAATCCGCTGTTACCCAACGAAGTCGAGGAAAACATCCTTCCACCACCTCCTTCCTTGGCACCTCCGTTAGAGAGCATTAGCCCTGATACCCCATAACTCAAGACCTAATACTCTATAACTAAAGACCTAGTACTCTATAACTCAAAAATAATCTGGTAAAAAACTTGGGGGAGTCACTTCTTTTGCGTGCTATCACTATTCGTTATGAAAAGTTATTAATGACTAACCTGTCACCAAATAGCGCAAAGATAACAATTTGTTACAAAACGACACATTTTATATTGTATTGAAAGTCGATAACCCTATAATGAATTTGTTCTATGCAGTTTTGTAAAGTTCATTAAAGGAGATCGATATGAAAAAATTAATCGCAGTACTTGCTATGGCTTTCTTAATGCCGTCTTTAGCGAATGCAACTTTTTCACACATTAGCCCTTCAACACCAGTGCTCGATAAGTGGATTGATCATGAAGAAGCTGAGGGTGACACTGATGCCGTCGAAGTATTAGAAGAATTGAAAGCAGCTGTACTAAAATGGAAAGCATTCTTCGGAATTGCTTAAGTTTTATTAAGTATCTTTGAGCCCCCTTCTTGGGGGCTTTTTTATGCATGCTCGCCTGAGATAGACCTTTCGGGTAAACTTCTACAAAACTCATACAACCAATTTTGAGATTGCTAGGAGCTCGCTGTGAATAAGCCACCCTTTGGTGTGTTATTGGTCAATCTAGGCACCCCCGACGCCCCCACCCCAAAAGCTGTTAGAGCCTATTTAAAAGAATTTTTAGGTGACAAACGTGTGGTGGATTTACCCCGCTGGCTTTGGTGGATTATTTTAAATGGCATCATCTTACGTTTCCGCCCCAGCCGCGTAGCTAAGGCCTACGCCAGTGTCTGGCAAGACGATGGTTCGCCGTTATTAAGTATGTCGCGTAAGCAACAACACGCCTTAAAAGCAAAGTTAGCCACCGATTTGGGGGTCGACATTCCAGTTGTATTAGCGATGACCTATGGCACACCGAGTATGGAAAGTGCCGGAAAAGAGCTGCGCGAAAGCGGTGCCGAGCGTTTGGTTATTTTGCCAATGTATCCGCAGAACTCATCGTCTACGACAGCGGCGGTGCATGATCGTTACGCCAATGCTCTTGGACCCTGCCCACACGTACCAGCTTCGCGCTGGATTACTGATTATCATGTGCATCCTTTGTATATCAAGGCGCTGGCGAACTCGGTAAACGAGCATTGGGCGGAACATGGCCGTGGCGATCGTTTAATGATGTCGTTTCATGGCATTCCCGAACGTTATGAAAAGAGAGGCGACCCCTACCCAACACAATGTCGAGCGACCGCAGCGGCATTAGCTAAAGCGTTAGAACTGCGTGAAGATCAATGGATATGTAGCTTTCAATCACGCTTTGGTCGTGAAGAATGGGTGAAACCTTATACCGACCATACGCTAGAAGACTGGGGCAAAAGTGGCGTAGGCCGAGTCGATATTATCAGCCCAGCGTTTGCGGTTGATTGCTTGGAGACGTTGGAAGAACTGGAAATGGAAAACCGCGAGACTTTTATGGAAGCTGGAGGCAAAGAATATCACTACATTCCTTGTTTAAATGATCGTGCTGATCATATTGAGTTATTAGCAACCTTAGTGAGAGACAACAGCCAAGGCTGGAGCTGATCGTTGTTTTGAGGAGGGAAATTCTGGGAGCAAAGTGCGGCTTATTTAACTTGCACCTCTGGGGGCGCAGGCGTCTCGCCTGCTTTTTAAGGTTTTAAGCTTTAAGGCTTATCGCCAAGGCGAATAACACCGCTAATATTTGCGACTCTTTGCCGGCGGGACGCCGGCGCTCCCGGAGATCGTAAAGACAAAGTACGGCTTCGATAATTTGCACCGCTGGGAGCGCAGGCGTCTCGCCTGCTTTTGACTATTATGCAATTATTGAGGTGTCCCTAAGCTCAAGGAGGAGCTATGCCGCACTCTATTAATCCAGAAACTACGCACTTTCGCGGTTATTTACCCCATATCGAAGGGGCTAATTTTCAAATGATTACCTTTCGTCTTGCCGATTCTCTACCTCAAAATTATTTCATCAAAATCAAGAATGAGACTAAGAATAAAGCTAAACAGCGTCAACGAATTGAGGATGCTATGGACAGGGGTTATGGCCGTTGTTGGCTAGCGGAGCCTGAGATTGCAACTCTCGTAGCGAACGCTTTTAAGAAATTTCACCAAGATAGATACAATTTGATCGCTTTTACAGTGATGCCCAACCATGTTCATGTTTTGATCGAAGTGTTTGAAGGGGAAACACTTTATAAGATTGTTCATAGCTGGAAGTCTTATACTGCGCATGCGATTTCAAGATATGCAAAATCTCGATCGGAGACACTTACTTTTCCAATATGGCAACGCGAATATTGGGATAGACACATTCGTGATCAAAGGCACTATGAAGCAGCTATAAGATACATTGAAGATAATCCAGTGAAGGCGGGATTGGTTGTTAAAGCTGAAGATTAGCTTTATGGAAGTTCTTACGAATCTAAGTAGTATCTTCGGGTTTCTGGGTGCGCAGGCGTCTAGCCTGCTTTTAGGCTTCTAAGGTTCATAGCCTCCCTTAAAGAGTTATCTCCAAGGCGAGCGACACCGCTAATTTATGCGACTCTTTGCCGGCGGGACGCCAGCGCTCCCAGCAAACCTGCTTTTAGACTTATAAGGCTTATCGCCAAGGCGAAATACACCGCTAATGTTTGCAACGCTTTGCCGGCGGGACGCCAGCGCTCCCAGCAAACCTGCTTTTAGACTTATAAGGCTTATCGCCAAGGCGAACGACACCGCTAATTTTTGCGACGCTTTGCCGGCGGGACGCCAGCGCTCCCGGGGATCGTTCAGACAAAGTACGGCTTCGATAATTTGTACCTCTGGGAGCGCAGGCGTCTCGCCTGCTTTTTAGGTTTTAATGTTTTAAGGCTTATCGCCAAGGCGAGTGACACCGCTAATGTTTGCGACGCTTTGCCGGCGGGACGCCAGCGCTCCCAGTACGCCTGCTTTTAAGATTATTCTAATCTCCCCAGGTTTAGACTTTGCCCTGCATTTCTAGGGCTTTTTGATACAGTTCTTTTTTGTTTTCACCGGTCAATTCGGCAATGACAGCCGCTGCTTTTTTCGGGGGGAGCTCGACGAGTAGAAGTTTAAATAATTTCTCGGTGTCGTAGCTGCTGCCAGTGACGGGGTTGGGGTTACCGGCCACCATAACGACAAACTCGCCTTTAGTTTGATCGTTATCGACGTTGAGCTGTTGCAGGATGCTTTGCAACGTACCGTGATAATAGGTCTCGAAGGTCTTGGTTAGTTCACGGGCCACACAGGCTTCACGCTCACTGCCAAAGGCGTCGACCATGAGCTGTAGAGTGTCGAGTATTCGATGTTTGGATTCGTAAAACACCAGTGTCGCGGTTTCGTTGATCAATGGTTCTAAACGTTCACGCCGGCCACTGCTTTTGTGCGGCAGAAAACCTTCGAACAAAAAACGATCTGTAGGTAAACCTGCTGCGGATAAGGCAGTAATTAATGCACTGGGTCCTGGAATCGGCACGACGTTGTGCCCCATCGCTCGTAAGGCATTGACCAGCGGATAGCCCGGGTCGGAAATCAAGGGAGTGCCAGCATCGGATACCAAGGCTATGTTGCGACCTTCGCTCAGATGCTTGGCGATTTGTTCAATGCGGTCGCGTTCGTTGTGGTCATGCACTGACAATGTGACTTTTCGAAGGCCCAGATGCTGGAGCAATCTGTGCGTATGTCTGGTATCCTCGCAGGCTACGATATCGGCTTGGTGAAGCACTTGTATGGCGCGCTCACTGAGGTCTCCCAAATTACCGATGGGAGTGGCGACGACGTACAGCACGCCGCCCTGATTATTTGATGCCATATTTGCTTGAGCATTTGGAACAAGGTTCATGCAGGACTATTCACCTGAGGTTGGGTCATCGATGCGTCGGACGCGTAATTTTGGTCGCTTTTACTTAAATCATTTTCTTTCAAATACTGCATTAAGCCGAATCACTGTGATGTGTCTGTTAGGCTTAACTGCGTGTGCGCCGCTGGACAATACATCTAAAAACAGTGGCCAGTGGACCTCAACTCCGCAAACGTCCTTTTTGCGGGCGGCTCGTAGCCAGCTGGATGCCGGTGAGTTTGGCAATGCTAACGCGCAATTGCAACAAATGTCGCCATCCAAGTTATCCGGTTACGACTTAGCTGAATTTCATTTGTTATCGGCCAATGTGTCAATCGAAACACTTGACGCCATCAGTGCGGAAGATCATTTACGTGATTTTAATAGAGTACCGTCCGGAGTTACCCAAGGACAAAAGCTGCGCAGCAAATTATTGAGCATTCGTGTTTTAGAACTGCAACGTCGTTATCTTAACGCTGCTCGCGAACGTGATTTCATTTCAGAGACTTTGACTGGCAAAGATAATCAGGACAACTACGAGATGTTGTGGAGCGATTTAAGTCTTTTATCAGAAGAGTCTTTGCGCACTGCGTCCTCCAAAACACCCGCCACACGCTTTGGTGCTTGGCTGCGCTTAGCAGCGATAAGCCGTAATAATGAATTAACTCTCGACGAACAAATAGCTGCTATCGAACAGTGGCGTCAGGCAAATCCTTATCATCCTGCAGCCCTAGACCTACCCGATTCGTTGGCTGTGTTACAGCAAGCCGTGGCCAATCGTCCAAAAAATATTACCTTGCTATTACCTTTATCAGGTCGCTTAGAACGCACAGGGCAAGCCATCCGAGATGGTTTTATGGCCGCTTATTACGATGCACACAGCAAAGGTTATCCAGTCCCTGCTGTTAGTTTTTTAGATAGCCAAACCGTTCCCTCAATGGACGATGCTTATTTGCAGGCACAGTCTCATAACAGCGAGTGGTTAGTTGGACCCATCACTAAATCAGACGTCGTTACTTTAGAAAATCGCACGACCTTGCCACTACCAACCTTGGCATTAAATTATTCCGACACGATTAATCCTAATAAACCCAGCAACTTATTTCAGTTTGGTTTATCTGCAGAAGACGAAGCCGAACAAGTAGCCGAACAAGCGTGGTTAGACGGCCGCAGAAATGCCATGGTCATGGCTCCAGATGGCGATTGGGGACACCGAGTGGTGAACGCCTTTGAAGATAAGTGGTTATCGATGGGTGGAGAAATAAGCAAGATTCACTATTACCAACGTGCCCGTGATTATAATCCAGACGTCCGTACCTTGTTGGGTATTCAAGGCAAAACAGACGATCACTTACTGCTTAATCCTGACGGTTCGGAATGGTTATTTTTAGTATCTCTGCCGCCACAAGCACGGCAAATAAAGCCGACCTTGGCTTATAATTTGGCGGGTGAATTACCTGTTTACTCTACGTCGCAAGTATACGCAGGCCAACCCAGTCCAGGTAAGGATTATGATTTAAACGGTATTCTGTTCTGCGACGCACCTTGGGTATTGCATGAATCCGATTTGAAAACAAACATCGAAGCGTCGATACCTGAAAATCAAGCCAGCTTCACGCGCTTGTATGCCATGGGGGTGGATGCCTTCAAATTGGTCATGCGTATGGGACAATTTACTGTACTCGATAACGCGCAAATTTATGGCGAAACCGGTGTATTGACTGTAAACAACAGAGGCATTGTTCATCGACGTACCGAATGCGCAGTATTCCAAAAAGGCGTGCCTGTTTTAAGGGAATCATTGAGCGAAGATTCTCCATTTAAAACCCAGACTGGTACGCTTAACGAGGTAATACCGGAAGTAATCGAGACTGAATCACCGGAAACGACATCTCTGAGATATAAAGAAACACCACAGTAAAAAATACGACTGCCATGGAGGGCAAGACAATGAATTTATTTGGTGCTCGTCATACTCGTGCTCGCGGCAATGCCATCGAACGTGAGGCAGAAAAATTCTTACGCCGCCAAGGTCTCACGCTGGTCGAATGCAATTACACCGTGAAAATGGGTGAAATTGATCTGATTATGCGTGATCAAAACACGTTAATATTTATTGAAGTTCGTTACCGCAATAACTCCAATTATGGTTCTGGCGCTGCGTCGGTGACAGCCAAAAAACAACGGCGGCTTAAGTTGGCAGCTCAACATTATTTGGCGCTTAAGTTTGGTGCTGCAGAACCAGATTGTCGCTTCGACGTGATGTCTGGTTGCGGTGAACCGGTGGTATTCGAATGGATAAAAAACGCCTTCTAATCCTGCGTTAATCTGCACAAAAATCCTTTCCATCGTTCTCTTTAAAGCCAAAGGTATTGCGTCTTACTTTCTCTGAGAAAATGCTTCACTGATAGGTTTTTAAGTGTTTTTTCTTTATGATGTGCCTTTGTACGTTTGAGAATGTCACTATGCAAGATCGCATCATTGGCCATTTTGGTGCCAGTATCGAAACCAAAGCCCATTCAGCAGAAACATTACCCCCCTACATCGAGCATGCCGCTCAGGTAATGGTAGAGTGTTTGGTCAACGGCGGTAAGATTTTATCCTGCGGTAATGGTGGTTCGGCTGGGGATGCGCAGCATTTTTCTTCAGAATTATT
>JARGOI010000524.1 GCA_029212275.1 Thalassolituus sp. | reverse complement strand
CACCTTCGAATAATGGGCGACCTTCGTTGAAGGTTGTTAAATAGTCGTTAAAAAACCACCCTCTGAGGTGGTTTTTTTATATAGGCATGTTTATATTTTGCTTTATATCGTTTTTTGGCCTGGTCTTTTAGATTTCAACTAAACATTATTTTGCAGGTCCATGTCATTTCAAGGTCTAAACCTATTCTTCGACTGGGCACAATTGGTTTGATGATTCTGGTAAAGTCTTCAATAAATCTTGTTCGTCAGTATTTTAGGATCTGTTATCCTAGCCAACACAGTGAAGACATTAAATAGAAAAGGGCAGTGAGTGAAAGATATTATCAAAGGTGTGATTAATTTCAGAGACAACCTTTATCCCGAACGCAAAGACTTGTTTGGCAGTTTGGCTGATGGTCAAAATCCGGATGTGTTATTCATCACTTGCTCAGATTCGCGCATTGATCCCAATTTACTGACGGGCTCTCAACCTGGTGATTTATTTATTTGTCGTAATGCAGGCAATATTATTCCACCGCATTCCAATGAAACTGGTGGCATGACGGCTTCTATTGAATATGCGGTGGCGGTATTAGGGGTTAAAAATATTATTGTCTGCGGCCATACCGACTGCGGAGCAATCACCGCCGCACTCGATATCGATGGTGTAAAAGGTTTGCCTCATGTGAAGGAGTGGTTGGGACATTGTCGCTCTGCGATGGAAATCGTGCGTGAGCGTAACGACATTGAAAGCGGTGTACGTTTGAATGTCTCACATCTAAATGAAGCCATTGAAGAGAACGTGTTGCAGCAAGTGCAGCACATGCGCACACACCCAGTGGTAGCTGCGAAACTTGCAACGGGGAAAGTCGCTATCCATGGATGGGTTTATAATATCGAAACAGGCGGAATTCGCTGTTGTCACCATAACAGCACCTTGTTTGCGTCTTTCGAGGAGCACTACGCGGATTTATTGGCAGAGATTTCTTAATCTTAAGTAGTACTCATCCTGTTAATTAAAATGCTCTACCAATAAAGTTATCCAATAAAAAAATCGGCTTCACGCCGATTTTTTTATTCCTACTGTTTATTACGACCGAAAGTGCAAAAATAATCAGGGCTGATAACGTTGGCGAAGATATTCGAACGTTGCACGAACTCCCATCGCTTCTCCACCCACTGGTTTGCCGGGTAAGGCGCGTTTATTCCATGCCATCATGTCGAAATGGATCCATGGTGTATTTTCCACAAAGGCTTCTAGGTATAAAGCCGCAGTAATGGCACCGCCAAAAGGAGACGACACCGAATTTACTAGGTCGGCAACGTCACTGGACAGCGCTTCTTTGTACATACGAAATAAAGGTAAATTCCAAACGTCATCCGTCACTGACTCGCCAGCCTCCATCAATTTCGGGGCAATGGTCTTCTGATTGGTGAAAAACCCCGGTAGATCAGTACCTAACGCCACGCGGCAAGCGCCTGTGAGCGTGGCAAAGTCGATCATTAAATCGGGCTGCTCACCGGCACCTTCAAATAGCGCATCACACAACACCAAACGGCCTTCGGCATCCGTATTATCTATTTCTACTGTCAGACCTTTACGCGTTGGTATGATATCTCCGGGGCGGAAGGCATCACCATTAATGGCGTTTTCAGCGGCAGGAATTAATAAACGTAAACGAACCGGTAGGGCGTTTGCCATTATAAGATAGGCCAATCCTATTGTGTGCGCTGCGCCACCCATGTCTTTTTTCATGTCGCGCATAGCGCCACCGGGTTTGATATTCAAACCACCGCTGTCAAAACAAATGCCTTTACCGACTAAGGTTAATTTGGGGTGTTCTGGGTTGCCCCAGCGTAAATCCAATAAACGCGGGGCGTGCACGCTGGCACGTCCAACGGCATGAATCATTGGATAGTTTTCAGTTAAAAGATCGTCACCAACGATTTCGGAAAATTCAGCGGAAAATTCGCTGGCCAGCGTTTTTAAAATGTCTGATAAATTTTCCGGCATCATGTCGGATGCTGGGGTGTTAACTAAATCA
>JARGOI010000053.1:5742-10845 GCA_029212275.1 Thalassolituus sp. | reverse complement strand
ATATTTTAGATTTGTCTAAAATCGATGCGAATAAACTTATCCTCGAAAACATCTCCTTCAATTTAAGAGACGTAATTGAAGAAGCTCAGCAGATGGTCGCCCCAGACGTTGCAGCAAAAAACATCTCGTTGCTTCAGCATTTAGATCCATCATTGCCAGAAATGCTATGCGGAGATCGTTTACGCCTAAAACAAGTACTGACCAATTTAATTTCAAATGCCGTGAAATTCACCCCGCAAGGTGAGGTTAAAGTGGCGGTATATCCTTTGCGACAAGAATCAGATCGCATCACAATTCAGTTCGACATCACGGATACTGGGATTGGTCTTACTCAAGAGCAGCAAAAAGTATTATTTCGTGCGTTTTCGCAAGCAGATACTGGCATTTCAAGACAATATGGCGGAACCGGACTCGGCCTGATTATTTCTAAGGCATTGGTCAGTGCCATGAAAGGCGACATTCGTATAGAAAGCACCCCAGGTCTTGGCTCCATATTTTCTTTCACTATTGAAGCTGATATTAACAATGAGAGTTTCGAAACCCCCTCTCACTTAGAAAATTTAAAAGTATTCGTGCTTGGTGAAGAGGATATTCGTTGCAGCGAAATAATGGGATTATTACAGCGCTGGAAAGCGGACGTCACCTTATTTGAAACCACCGCACAATTAAGCCAATACCATCAAAACTGGTTATCATCAGACGACTCTTCACTATGCGATCTTATCGTTGTTTCAATGGACAGAAGCCCTGCATTACTTGGTGCGCTTAATTTATTAGAAAGCTATGCCGCACCATTCATTATCATTGCAGATAGTGAAGCAAAAGATCATGAACTTTCTCAGCGTTTCCCAAAAAGCTTGTTAGTTCGACCGTATCCGCAACAGCGACTACTGTCATACATTGGCAATGCTATTAATAAAAAAATAGGCCATGAAGTTTCCCATCAGCGTCCTAACTTTACCCGTGCACCGGTCATCATGGCCGTCGATGATCACGAAGCTAATTTAAAACTGTTAATTACCTTACTCGCCGAACTAGGTATCCCAGTATTGGCGGCTCGCTCGGGTTACGAAGCGGTGGCGGCTGTTGAGCGGGAGCACGTTGACTTAGTATTGATGGATATTCAAATGCCCGGAATGTCGGGAACAGAAGCTACCCAGCGTATTCGCGAGCTTCCGGGGAAAAGCAAACTGCCAATCATTGCGGTCACCGCACATGCCATGGCAGATGAACGTCGAGCATTAATTGACGCAGGAATGAGTGACTATCAAACCAAGCCTATTTCAATTGAACAACTCGCATTAGTCATCGAACGCTGGACTGGATATCGACCTGCATCACTGGATGCCGAGGTATTAACATATAATCAATCCAACCCAACGGTTTCGCCCGTTTTTGATCCAAATAAAGCCATGAGTTTGACCAATAACAATCTTTCCTTGGCGGTGGATCTTTTCAGTATGTTTTTGGCCTCGTTGGATGCAGAGCGTGAGTCATTAGTGCAGTATTGGGAAAGTGAATCATTAGATGAACTACTAGAAAGCGTTCATCGTTTACACGGTACATCGCGATACTGTGGGGTACCCGCATTGCGTAATGCACTCGAACGCTTTGAAAGTTTGCTGAAAGCCAATCACACCAGTGAATTTCCAAAAGCATTAAAACAGGTGATGAATAATATTTCTGATTTACAGCATTGGATTGAAGCGAACGATTGGCAAACCCAATTACAACAGGTTCATTTTGATAACACGGCAAACGCCTGAATCATGTCACCTTCGTCGGATAAGCTTAAATGCATATGCTGCGCCCCTAAGCTTTGCATGCGTTGCCGAGCGGCTCCGCGAACGTCAACGCTGGGAGCGCCGGCAAGACTGCGAGTAATAGAAAAATTCTGAAAACTCACCCCTGAAGCGATCCCCGTTCCCAAGCTTTTCGATAAGGCTTCTTTAGCGGCAAACGCTTTAGCTAAATAGCGTGTTGGATAGGTATGCTGACGCCAAATTAATTGCTCTTCCGGCGTCAATAGTCGCATCACTAAACGCTCTCCAAAGCGCTTATAGGCGGCCTCGATTCGCGATACCTTCAATAAATCGGTACCAATGCCTAATATGCCTTCTGGCATTGAATCAAACATACCTAGTGACGCGCCTGACGAATTAAATCACGCATTTCAGTAACCGCTGGCGCCAAGCCATGCATTACAGCATGGGCAATAATAGCGTGACCGATATTTAATTCATTGATTTCTTTGATGGCGGCTATGGACTTAACATTGTGATAGTTCAATCCGTGTCCCGCATTCACAATCAAGCCTTTATTGGCTGCATAGGTTGCCGCTGCTTGAATGCGCTGCAATTCTTGCGCTTGTTCTGCAACCGTTTCGGCATCGGCATAAGCTCCTGTGTGTAATTCAATCACTGGCGATTGGCATCGAACGGCGGCATCAATTTGAGCAAAGTCGGGATCGATAAAGAGCGAGACTTCACTGCCAATCGCGCTGAGTCGCATAACCGCTTGCTTCACTTCTTCTTCGCGAGCGACCACATCCAAACCGCCCTCGGTGGTCAGCTCTTCGCGTTTTTCTGGGACTAAACAACTGGCCGCTGGGCGAACTTCTTCAGCCAATTGCAGCATTCGTTCGGTGATGCCCATTTCCAAATTCATACGTGTTTGCAACGTCTCGGCTAACAGACGCACATCGCGTATCTGAATATGCCGACCGTCCTCACGAGGGTGGACGGTAATGCCATCAGCACCGGCTTGCTCGGCAATAAATGCCGCTTGTACCGGATCGGGATAGCGAGTGCCCCGAGCTTGGCGTAATGTGGCGACGTGATCGATATTAACGCCCAATAAAACGGCAGACGTTGCATTCTGTTCTTTAGATGAATTATCAGACGAACTATTGGATGAGAAAATAGATAAAAGAGACATAAAATAAATCCTTAACGAATTGAGGTAGCACGAGTCATCAGTAACTCACGACTGACTAAAGGTTTGGTCAAATGCTCGGATAATGCATCGCGCAATACTTGTCGAGCCACAGACAAAGCACCTGGATAAATAAAATCGTTACGCCCAATGGCTAACAATACCGAACCAGACCAGCCTTGTTCAGCGTGAACTAAGCCTTGTTGCGTAGACCATTGATAGTTGCCACTGGCAATAATTGGTTGGCTGTCGGCCGTGTGCCAATCAAACCCAAAACCAAGTTCGTTGAGCAAGCGATACTCAAAAAAACGTAACCAAACCTCGTAATGCTGGTGATCACGTATGGCATTTAATGTTTCGAGATATAACTGGAATAGTCGAGGCGCTGGTTCGCCGTAGGTCAGCAGTTTATGCAATAACTCAGTGACATATAATCCACATAACAAAGCCGTGTCTTGCAGATTGTATTGCGATATTTTTTCGACCGCTTTTAACGTGGGCCACTCTGTTGATGTCTTCCAATCACCTCGCCAAACGGCCAATAAATCGGGCACTTCGGTGTATTTACCGCTACGAACTTTAATAAGACCGTCGGTTTCGGACAGAACATCCATCAGCCACGAATTTTCACCAGCAGGCTGACGCGCCAAGACACACCATTTTTTCATTAGTCCTGCCTTACTTTGTTCTTAGCTCCAAACGTAAATCAGTTAACCTAGATCGTCATAACCTAAGCTGCGTAATGCACGTTCATCATCTGACCAATTCGACTTCACTTTGACCCACAAATTCAACATTACTTTGCAATCGAACAACTGCTCCATATCTTTACGCGCTTCTGTGCCGATTTGCTTAATTCGGTAACCAGCATCACCAATCACAATACGTTTTTGTGAGGGACGTTCGACTAAGATAAGCGCACTGATCTCAATTAAATTGCCTTCATGGACGAACTCTTCAATTTCTACCGTCATCGCGTACGGTAATTCATCGCCCAATTGACGCATGATTTTTTCACGTACCAATTCGGCCGCTAAAAAACGGGAGCTGCGATCGGTAATTTGATCTTCTGGAAAGAAATACGGATTTTCGGGCATGTAACTGGTGATCAAATTCTCTAAACGATCAACGTTATGACCTGTTTTGGCGCTCACAGGCACAATTTGCGCAAAAGGTGCTTTGGCGCTGAGTTTTTCTAAGTAGGGTAATAAAGCTTCTTTATCTTCCAAAAAGTCGACTTTATTAACGACTAAAACCACAGGTGCATTTTGGCTCTGCACAGTTTGTAGCACCATATCGTCTTCGTCTGTCCAACGCATACGATCGACTAACATCAATACAACATCGACGTCTCTGACAGCCATGGTCGCGGCTTTGTTCATATAGCGGTTGATCGCTTTGTCATTGATCTTATGAATTCCTGGAGTATCCACAAAAATTATTTGCGTATCATTTTCCGTTAAAATACCTAAAATTTGATGACGAGTTGTTTGTGGTTTACGAGAAGTAATGGACAACTTTTGCCCAAGAATACGATTCATTAACGTAGATTTACCCACGTTTGGGCGACCGACAATGGCAACATAGCCTGTACGCATCATGAGTTATCTCCGTCAAGTTGTCCGAGTAATTTTAATGCTTTTTCAGCAGCCACCTGCTCGGCAGTGCGACGACTGTTTCCCTTGGACACTACCTCTTCGTCTAACTGCACAAGCTGGCACGAAACAGTAAATTCTTGCTCGTTGGTTGGTCCGGTGACTTGAATAACCTTGTACACAGGCAACTTAAGTTGTTGCGCTTGCTGGTGTTCTTGTAACCGTGTTTTTGGATCTTTTAAAGGATCATCCAAGCGAATCGCATCCAGACGCTCGGCATACCAGAAAAGCACACGTTCTTTCGCCGCTTCGAATCCCGAATCTAAAAAAATAGCACCAATAATGGCTTCGACAGTATCCGCCAAAATAGAATCACGCTGATGACCGCCACTTTTTAACTCACCCGAACCCAGCACTAAAAACTCGCCCAAATCGAAGTGTCGCGCCACCAAAGCTAACGTTACCCCTTTCACCAATCCTGCGCGTAAGCGGCTTAACTTACCTTCTTTGGCACTGGGAAATTTATTAAATAAGGCTTCAGCAATCACAAAATTTAAAATGGAATCGCCTAAAA
>JARGOI010000053.1:0-5642 GCA_029212275.1 Thalassolituus sp. | reverse complement strand
AATTTATTAAATAAGGCTTCAGCAATCACAAAATTTAAAATGGAATCGCCTAAAAATTCTAACCGTTCATTATTGACCGAGGATTTACTGCGATGGGTCAACGCCAAGGTAATCAGTTGCTCATCGGCAAACTGATAACCTATGCGTTGCGATAATTTCAATAGCGGATTATTCAATGCTGAATTTCTTTTCGTGGGTAAAATTAAGAACTATATCGATATTGCCCAATAAATTTCCACGACGTTCATATTGCCACTGTAGATCAATTGTATTTGGGCTTCGTTTTATAACCAATCCAGAGGTATCGATTGGCAAGTTGTTATCTTTTAAGCGCTTATCAATCCAACTCTTTATGTCAAAATTAGTACGACTAAAAGGATCTTCATTTGGTAGATCTAAATTACCTAAAATAATATTAACTTGTGAATCATCAAAATAAGCAGGAATAGCAATCATTCCTATGCGCAGAAAGAATACGATGACACCGATAATTAATAACGCAGACAACCAAGTCTGACCTTTTTGCTGCTTTAACATATCATCATCCTTAGAATTAAAGTTTAGTCATCGACGCGCAATACCGCTAAGAATGCAGACTGTGGTATTTCAACATTACCAATCTGCTTCATGCGTTTTTTACCATCTTTTTGCTTCTGCAACAGTTTCTTCTTACGGCTAATATCACCACCATAACATTTTGCGGTGACGTTTTTACGCAAGGCTTTTACCGTCGTGCGGGCAACGACTTGGGTACCAATAGCCGCTTGAATCGCAACATCAAACATCTGACGAGGAATCAGCTCTTTCATTTTCTCGGTAAGTAAGGCACCGCGACGCTTGACGTTATCGCGGTGCATAATCACCGCCAAGGCATCAACGCGCTCACCGTTCACTAATACATCCAAACGCACTAAGGGTGCCGCTTGGAAACGCACAAAACTATAATCCAATGAAGCAAAACCACGGCTAGCCGACTTAAGACGATCGAAAAAGTCCATCACCACTTCGCCCATCGGTATTTCATATTTTAATGCGACCTGAGACCCAGTGTACTGCATGTCGATTTGCACACCGCGTTTTTCGATACACAATGTGATCACGCTGCCTAAATGCTCTTGTGGCACCAAAATATTACATTCGGCAATGGGCTCGCGCATTTCTTCAATCATCCCCGCATCAGGTAATTTAGAGGGGTTATCTACACTCATTACCTCGCCTTTACGCGTGGTAATTTCATAAATTACGGTCGGTGCGGTAGTGATTAAATCGAGATCGTATTCGCGCTCTAAACGCTCTTGGATAATTTCCATGTGCAGCATACCTAAGAAGCCACAGCGGAAACCAAACCCTAGTGCATCGGAGTTTTCAGGTTCAAAGAATAACGACGCATCGTTCAAAGATAATTTATCTAGGGCATCACGGAAGGATTCAAAGTCGTCCGAGGATACTGGGAATAATCCGGCATAAACTTGCGGTTTTACTTTTTTGAAACCCGGCAGCATGCCGGTGTCCGGAAATTTGGTACTAATAATGGTATCGCCAACAGGCGCACCATGAATATCTTTAATACTGCCGACCAAATACCCTACTTCACCCGTTTTTAATTCGCCTGTCGCGGTCATTTTGGGGGTAAAGATACCGATACCGTCCACCACATGGTCACGACCAGTCGACTTCATTCGGATCTTCTCACCTTTGCGAATCGATCCATGCTTCACACGGATTAAAGACACAACCCCAAGGTACGAATCAAACCAAGAATCGATGATAAGTGCTTGCAACGGCCCATCAGGATTGCCCTCTGGTGGTGGTACGTGAGCAACCAAATCTTCCAGCACATCAACAACATTAAGACCGCTTTTAGCACTGCAACGCACGGCGCTGCTCGCATCAATACCGATAATATCTTCGATTTCTTGCGCGACTTTATCTGGATCGGCTTGTGGTAAATCCATTTTGTTCAACACTGGACGAACTTCTAAGCCCTGCTCAATAGCGGTATAGCAGTTAGCCACCGATTGAGCTTCAACACCCTGCGCGGCATCAACCACCAGCAAAGCGCCTTCACAAGCAGACAAAGAACGACTGACTTCGTAACTAAAATCGACGTGTCCAGGTGTATCAATAAAGTTCAGCTGGTAGGTTTCACCGTTTCTAGCGACATAGTCCAATGTCACACTCTGAGCTTTAATGGTAATACCGCGCTCACGTTCAATATCCATTGAATCAAGGACTTGAGCCTGCATTTCACGGTCACTTAAACCACCACAGACTTGAATAATCCGATCCGACAAGGTCGATTTACCGTGATCGATATGGGCAATAATAGAAAAGTTACGAATGTGGTCCAGCTGGCTCACAGAGATATCATCCAATTAGTAATACAAAGGCGGGATTTTACTTGAAAGGGGCCGTAATGGCTATGAGATGCAACCGCCTAGAGTGATTCTCTAGGCGGAGAAAGCGCTGAACAGTATTGGCAAACTGCTATTGTATCCGCAAGGGGATAAAGCTGGCCTGTCCACCGCGAACAACTCGCATGGGCACGAACCCTTTTTTCGGTAAGTTCTTAACCGCTTTTTCAAAATCAGCCACCGAGCGAATTCTGACATTGTCGATCATACTAATCACATCACCACGCATCAGCCCCGCCTGAGCACCTAATCCAGACTCAATATCTGTGATCACGACGCCTTCACCGACCTGCTGACGCTGTTGATCACTCATCTCGGACACCACCAAGCCTAAACGGTTGCTATTATGTTCGGCAGGCGCTTTTTTGCTGCTTTTGAGCATGGCACCGGAGTCTGGCATTGCGCCAATAACTACCGTGATTTTCTTTTCTTTGCCCTGTCTTACCAGAGTTAAGCGAGCTTTTTCTCCGGCTTTCAATCGACCAATTTGATGAGGCAAGTCAGAAGATAAGTAAATGGTTTCACCATTCACTTTAGTAATAATATCGCCACTGACTAACCCTGCATCTTCTGCTGGACTGCCATCCAACACCTGAGCAATCAAGGCACCCGCCGCTTGATCCAAGCCAAAAGATTCGGCCAAGTCTTTACTTACTTCTTGAATCACGACACCCAACCAACCACGGCTGACTTTGCCATTTTTCTTCAATTGGTCAGCAACATCCAAGGCCACGTTGATTGGAATGGCGAACGACACGCCCATAAATCCACCTGAACGGGTATATATTTGAGAGTTAATACCTACAACTTCGCCATCCAAATTAAACAAGGGACCACCCGAATTTCCTGGATTAATGGCCACATCCGTTTGAATAAAAGGAACATAATTTTCATTAGGTAAACTGCGGCCTTTAGCGCTAACAATGCCAGCGGTGACCGAATAATCAAAACCAAAAGGTGAACCTATCGCAACCACCCACTCACCAACCTCTAACTTATCAGAATTCCCTGTTTTAACGATGGGCAAGTCATCGGCATCCACCTTGAGTACGGCCAGATCTGAACTTTTATCTGCACCAATTAACTCAGCGACCAATTCTCGGCGATCATTCAATCGTACGATAATTTCATCGGCGTTTTGCACAACGTGGTTATTAGTCAAAATATAACCATCTTTCGAAACGATAAAACCAGAACCTAAAGAAGCAGATTCCCGATCAGGTCGACCGCCAAAAGGAGCGCCGCCCCCCTGCCCTGGGCCTCCAAAGAAATGACGAAATATTTCAGGCATGTCATCGGGTAAGCCATATTGTTGTTGCAGCGCCGTATTTTGCTGACGATGCGTCACAGTACTAATATTGACGACGGCAGGAGATGTATCTTTAACTAATTCACGAAAATCGGGCAGTTCTGCATGGGCAGTTCCACTAAGTACTAATGAAAATGTTATTGCTAAAGTCGAAGCCAACATTGAGAACAAAGAACGTAGCCTAATGTTTTTATCTACGATTTTCTTGAAAGCAGCTTTTCTATACGCGGTGTTTGTATATGCAGGTTTCATATAATCATTATCAATGTTCATATTAGGGGTCTCTCGGATAGATGAGTCTCGAGAAATTTAGTCTCGAACAACTAGGATAGGATTTTCTGCAGTAGAGTTGTGTAAATTTTTGCCTAGACTCTGCTGTTCTTCATATGTTTGGGCAAACGGCTGTGAACATAACGGTTCAATAGAGGGCAACCAACGGGCTTTACTTCGATTTGATACAAGACGCGCACAAGCAAATCCTATCATCAGACCCATTACCCCCGTCATCATGCTTAAAGGCTCAGAACCTGAAGTGTTGCCTAAGATTGCACCACCTACCAACCCTAATAGCGGCAAGCCATAAAGCATTAATGCACTTCCGGCCAGTGCACCATTAGGTAAGCTAATTTTCACTTGCTGACCGACATAATAATTGGACGCAGCATGCATATCAGATGAATCACTGACCTGACGTTTATGTGGAACCCAAAGCCTCATCAAACGACCTGAGGATGAAAGAGTACGTTGGCCACATCCTGTCCGGGCATTGCAACTGTTACACGCGGTGGCTTGCACACCCTCGACCCAGAGTCCGTCATCAGTCACTTCGACGATTTCTACTATTTCATCCGCGTGCTTGTCCAGCTGATCAAAGGCTTCAGACACATCAATGCCCTATGGATTGCGTGGCGATGGGCGTATCCGCTTGCACAACGGAATCGGCAATTTTACTGGCAGTAGTTAAGGGGAGTTCGCCAACAACAATAATTCTATAAAGCTCTTCGTCCTTATATGTAGAACGTATGGCTGCTGAGCTGGGGCCCATAGATTGATCTAAAGTTATAGGTTTTCCAGAATCAAGACGATCTACGAACAAGGAAAACTGCGACAAACCATCGCTGAACCTTTGATGGTGACGTTTATTTTGCTCCATCACCACGGGATCACTGACCGCCTTAAAGCCACTTGGCAAATACGCTGGTTGCCAGTGTTTAGAGATCATTAAATTTGAACCAGAACGACTGTCTGCTTCGTTATCTTTCACGGGAAGACTTACAAAATGTCCTGGACCTTCTAGGTTAAACAACGACAATGGAATATCTTCGCCGATGGTTACTTCGGCGAATTGGTAAATTCTAATCAGTTTATTTTTTTCATCTAACACATCAACACGCATTGGTAATCCGCTGTTTTCTTCCAGCCAAACATGATAACCATAGCGATCAGATATTTTCGGAAGAATCGACATTTGGAATGAATTATATCCGGCAATTCTGAGTGGAGTCATGTCCATCGTTACCCGGTAGTTTTCCAACAACTCACCACCAGACTGTCGCAGGGCAAGCTCAATAGGATGAAAGACATCATGGCTTAGATTGGCGGGATGTTGTCCTTTGTGCAGGCAGCGCGTGATGTTACCTACATGCACCATGGTTCGAGGATACCCTGTTAGATAAATAGTTTTTCGGTAAGCTTCACCTTCGTACCAACGGTGCTCGACATGGGCACTGCCCCATTCGCTATCGATACCATAAGTATACACCCCGCTAAAACTTGTTGTATTGGCGGCACGAGCAACCTTCTCTAACCAGAAAAGCGCATCATTAGTAACTGGAGGGGTGTTGTTGACAGCCATAACTTCGGCTGACAACACTAGGGATTCATTGCTGGGGGAGGATAATGCCTGTAAGGGCACTGCT
>JARGOI010000523.1 GCA_029212275.1 Thalassolituus sp. | reverse complement strand
TATTTGAATTAATGAAGCCTGTTCGTCTTGTCGGTGAAACTCAGATGATGTCTTACGCCAGCGCATGCGCATCCGTCTTGGCGCAAGGCGGTATTATTCATTTGCTGGGAACGCTTGGGGCTGGAAAAACAACTTTTTGCCGTGGTCTGATTCAGACTTTTGGTCATGCCGGCGCAGTAAAATCACCAACCTACACCTTGGTCGAAGAATATGCTTTGCCAAATTTAATGGTTTGCCATTTCGATTTGTATCGTTTGGGAGACCCAGAAGAGTTGGAATACATGGGTATTCGCGACTACCTATCTGCTGGAGCTTTGTGTTTGATCGAGTGGCCGGAGCGGGGCGAAGGCGTTTTGCCAGCGCCTGATTTACTGTTGAACATTGTTGATATCGAATCGGGCAGTGCACGAGAATTAATATGGCATGCTAAATCGGAACAGGGCGCAGAACAATTACAACGGTTAGAAGATATCGCCAAGGAGTTTCAACACCAATGAATGTCCGATTAATTGCTGTGTTGGTTGGTTTAGGGCAGTTATTGTTTAGCCAAGCCTATGCCGATGTTGATGAAGTACGAGTATGGCAATCACCAGATAAAGCGCGTTTGGTATTGGATTTAAGTGGTGCGCATGAACATCGTATTTTTCAGTTAACCAATCCCGACCGTATTGTTATCGATTTAACCGGAGCCAAATTAAAGGCATCTTTAAATGATCTGGATTTAGAAGATACCAATGTGATTCGAATTCGCAGTGGTGTGCAAAATAAAACCGATCTGCGTCTCGTCGTCGAAACCAAAGGCAGCATGGACTATCGAAGCTTTCCATTGCCGCCCAATGAAAGTGTTAAACATCATCGCTTAGTGGTGGACATGGAACCTCGCTCCGGCGGTGCTGCGGTCAGTGCCCCTGTGGTGGTCAAAGAAGTGAAAAGCTACAGCAGCACCAAGCGCAATATTATTATTGCCATTGATGCTGGACATGGCGGTGAAGATCCCGGTGCCATCGGTTATGGTAAGACCAAAGAGAAACAAGTGGTTTTGGCAATTGCCAAAGAGTTAGAGCGATTACTTAGAAATGAACTGGGATACACACCCTTTATGGTGCGAACTGGCGATTATTATTTGGGCTTGCGTGAACGTTCGGAAAAAGCCAGAAAAGCCAATGCTGACTTGTTTGTATCCATCCATGCAGACTCATTTAAACATCCCAGCGCCAAGGGCAGTTCGGTGTTTGTGTTATCTGATCGCGGTGCAACCAGTGAAACCGCACGCTATTTAGCGCAAAAGGAAAACTCTTCTGACTTGGTGGGTGGAGTCAATATCAGTGATCGCGAAGACCACTTAGCATTGACCTTGTTGGATTTATCCATGACCGCCAAGCGCGGTATCAGCGTTAAGATTGGCGATCAAATATTGGGTGAAATGGGCAAAATCAGCAAGCTGCATAAAAATCAGGTAGAAGAAGCCGCCTTTATGGTTTTGAAATCGCCTGACGTTCCTGCGCTGTTGGTGGAAACGGGATTTATCTCCAATCCAGACGAAGCTAAAAAACTGGCGACTCGTGATTATCAAAACAGAATGGCCCGTGCGATATTCGATGGCATAAAACAATATTTTTCCAGTTTTCCACCGGAAGGAACTTTAATTGCTGCGCAAAAGAATGGTCCAGCACCGGGACGTTTTATTGAATACATTGTACGTCGTGGCGACACGTTATCAGAATTAGCGGTCCGCAATGGCTTGGATATTAATTCATTGCGCGCCGTAAACGGATTAGCCAGCGATAATTTGCGGGTGGGACAGAAGTTACGTATTCCCAATACCTAAGCCCGAGCAAAAATTATCGAATAAAGAATGGCATGACAGATCGAAGTATTTTCTGCCATGTCTACAGATCAATAAAATCAGCATTGATTTGCCAATAACCGTTTATCAATATCTATTCACCAATACATTCATAAAAGTTGCATAAATCATGAGCCGTATTCACCTGTTGTCCCCTCGACTAGCCAACCAAATTGCCGCCGGTGAAGTGG
>JARGOI010000522.1 GCA_029212275.1 Thalassolituus sp. | reverse complement strand
CCTATGGTTAACATGATTCGCAATACTGATTCTTTGTTACTCAACAACAACTTAGCAGAGACAAGTAAAGGCACAAGTGAAGTGCTTCATTTAGAGGTGTTATTTGCGGAACTACAACGTAATCTGACTAAATATCGAAACAATGCTGATAAACAACGAACGATAAATGCAGCCTTTGCTATCGCATTCCCAGATAAAGGTCTAATCGTCAACTCACAAGGTGTTATTGATATAATACTTGGCAGTAGAAAAAGCATGGTGAAACGATTAAATAATGATTTAATCGGCACACCTTATACATCATGGCTCAGCCTTCACCTAGTACCTATTATTCAACAACAATACGACGAAGCAATACTAACCAACGAGATGGTTATTCGTGAAATTGTCGAAGATCATCGATCTTTAGAATCACGCATGGTTCCGCTAGTACAAAACATCATTGGTGAAAATAAACCGGCTTTTTTATGGTTGATTCGTGACATCACCGAGATTCGGCAAAAACAAAAAACCATTGAGTATCAAGCTAACTTCGATCCACTAACCGATCTAGCGAATCGTCGCCGAGCGATGAAAAAAATTGAAGAATATGTAGCTGTCGCACAAACACAGCAGCAATGGAGTAGCATATTATTTATCGATCTAGATCACTTTAAAAATATTAATGATTCCTTGGGTCATCATGTCGGCGACCACTTACTCATTGATATGTCTAAACGCTTACGCACGGTAGCACAATCCAATGATGTGATCGCGCGATTGGGCGGAGATGAGTTTTTAATATTGGCGGGTGATTTTAAGAATAGTGAAGCTGAAGCGATTGATTACGCTGTAAATTTAGGCGACCAAGTGCTTAAGCTAATTAGTAAACCCTTTGCTATTGGTATCAATCGTTTTCATCTTTCCGCCAGTATTGGTGTGGCTACTTTTCCGACCGTCAATTGCGACGCCAATGATTTAATTCGCCAAGCCGATACTGCGATGTACCATGCAAAAGGATTGGGTCGTGCTCGATTATGTGTTTATAACCAGCGCATGCACGAAGCCACAAGTAATCGCTTAATACTATTTAACGATCTATACCAAGCAATTTTAGACGAGGCGTTTACGTTAGTATTTCAACCCCAATATAACGATGACGGTGCGGTCACTGGAGCCGAAGTTCTTTGTCGCTGGATCAATAATGGGCAGTCGGTGTATCCCGATTTATTTATAGAAGCCGCAGAAGAAACCAATCTTATTATTCCGCTTGGAACATGGTTGTTGGAAAAATCCTGCGACATGCTATGCAGTTGGCATCAACGCGGCTTGCTACCTTCGTCATTTAAACGTTTAGCCATTAACATCAGTCCTGCGCAATTTACTGACGATGAATTTGAGAATATTTTAAATAATACCACTGCCCGCTTTGCGATAGATCCAAGCATGATCGAGTTAGAATTAACTGAGCGATTATTTGTAAAAGACAAAGAATTAATCCGAGATAAAATGAAACGACTGAATGAGTCTGGATTTACTTTTGCCTTGGATGATTTTGGCACTGGCTACTCTTCATTGAGTTATTTACAACAACTGCCCATCAACAAACTAAAAATTGATCGTTCATTTGTTATGGATATTCATGACCTTGAACACGATGCCAATATTGTCGACGCTATTATTCAATTAAGTGCCAATTTACACATGGACATCATCGCTGAGGGGGTAGAAAATGAAACGCAACGTTGTTACTTGAGTTCCCGTGGTTGTCACAATTATCAAGGGTATTTATTCAGTCACCCGCTTCGTGAAGCGCAGTTTATCGAGTGTATTAATACACCCGATATTCCCTTTAAATAAATCCTAAAATAATTGTCGCAAGGTGAGACGCAACGAACGTATTGTTGCATTAGCACCTTTACCATTTTCTACCCCAGAATCCCACTCCAAGTACTGCTGATGAATGGATATATCTATTTCAGTTTGTTGCGCCAAATTGGCGGTGGCCGCAAAACCAAAATTGAAGGCACGTGCACCATTATCGGCATCCTGCTCGTTAAAAAATTCAA
>JARGOI010000521.1 GCA_029212275.1 Thalassolituus sp. | reverse complement strand
GAAGGCACTCAGCAATAAAAGCGCTGCGGCCAGAAGCGACTGCAGTCCTAATGTGTTGTGCCGCATGCGTTTCTCCAAGCCAGTCATTCAATAAAGTTTCGAGTTATGTATTTCGTGACACCGCGATATTCGCCAACGCGACTAGGGCATCACTGGCGGCATTTTTCGGCAGTATGGATAAATGCGCTAACGCTCTATCACGACAGGCTTCGGCCTGTTGTCGGGTATAGGTTAACGAACCAGCGTCTTTGACAATACGCATCACCGCATCCATATCATCTAGTCCGCCTTTGCGAATCGCTTGGCGAATCAGTTGACGATCCTCATCCTTGCTATGTGCCATGGCGTGAATTAATGGCAGAGTTGCTTTACCTTCGGCCAAATCGTCACCGACGTTTTTACCCATAGTCACAGCATCGCCTTCATAATCTAGCAAGTCATCGACCAACTGAAACGCCATGCCCAATTCTTTGCCATAATCTTTGAGCGCCTGTGCTTGTGAATCGTTCAACTGCAGTAAGGCCGCTGTCGAATGCGTCGAGGCTTCAAATAGCATGGCCGTTTTACCATGAATCACATCTAAGTATTGGGCTTCGGTCGTATCTGGATTTTTGACATTGGTCAATTGCAGTACTTCGCCTTCTGCAATCACGCAGGTGGCATTCGATAAAATGGCCATCACTGGTAATGACGAAAGCTCTACCATCATTTGGAACGCGCGACTGTATAAAAAATCACCGACCAGTACGCTGGGCGCGTTGCCCCATTTGGCATTGGCTGTCGGATTACCACGGCGCATATCGGAAGTATCAACAACGTCGTCGTGCAGCAGAGTTGCAGTGTGAAGAAACTCAATGACGGTTGCCAAACGCACGGCGTGCTCGTCGCAGCGTTCGAACGTTTTTGCAGTTAGGAGTACTAACAGAGGACGAATACGCTTCCCGCCGCTGCTGACGATGTAATCAGCAATTTTTTCGACCAAAGGGATACGAGATTCTAACTGTTCATTAATTAGGGTATTAACCGCCTGAAACTCTTCGCTGACGGTGGCTAGAACATCATTAATGTGCATTGTGTGTTCGTACTCTGTTGTGATTGTCGCAAATGCTATGGAGCCACCGGGCTGCTGTCAAGAAAAGACGTAACTTATGGGTTGCATCAAGGGTTGCTTTACATTCGCACTTGGGGTATATTCTCGCGCCCGAAATCTGCTCCCTGCCAATATGGAAACCAGAGTGTTGCCAATAGACGTAGGCCCAAAGAAGCAGCAAATAAAGTAAAGCGGAGAGAAAGCATGTACGCTGTAATCGTTACCGGCGGTAAGCAATACCGTGTTGAAGAAGGTCAAACCCTGAAAGTTGAAAAACTGGAAGTGGCGACTGGTGAGAAAGTAGAAATTGAAAAAGTTTTGCTGATAGGCAACGGCGACGATGTTAAAATCGGCGTACCAGTGGTTGCAGGCGCGTTAGTAACTGCAGAAGTTATTGATCACGGTCGTCACAAGAAAGTGAAGATCATGAAGTTCAAACGTCGTAAGCATCACATGAAACAGATGGGCCACCGTCAGTGGTTCACTGAATTGAAAATCACCAGCATCGCTGGCTAATTTCGTAAATTTGAATTCCGAAGTCCGTGTGGTTAGCCATAACCGCCGCATCCGCAGAGTTGCAGTGACTTCATAGAAGGAGAAAAGCAATGGCTCACAAGAAAGCTGGTGGTAGTACTAAGAACGGTCGCGATTCCGAAAGTAAACGCTTAGGTGTTAAACTGTTCGGTGGCCAAGTTGCCAAATCTGGCGCCATCATTATTCGTCAACGTGGTACTCGTTTCCACGCGGGTGAAAACGTTCGTATCGGCCGTGACCACACTCTTTTTGCTACCGCCGAAGGCGCAGTGAAATTTGAAGTGAAAGGTCCAAACAGCCGTAAGACCGTAAGCGTCGTTACTGCGGCTTAATCGCCCCGTAAAACGCTGAGCGCCCTGACTGTAGAAGATGGTGATTATCACCGTCTTAAGCAGTTGGGGCGTTTTTGTTTGTGATTAATCCC
>JARGOI010000520.1 GCA_029212275.1 Thalassolituus sp. | reverse complement strand
TCACTGGCAAAGAAGGTTTCGATATCCTTGTCAGTAAAAAAATCGGGTGCGCCGTGTGGGCCATAAATAACGCGAATTTCCCAATGGTCATTAATGCTCGGCAATAAATCAGCATTACATTGAATCTGTATTGGTTTTTCATTGGTCGTCGGCAAGCAATGCAGCACGTCACCGGGTAATAACGAGCGTCCGTTATGCCCGCCGAACTGGCCAAGAGTAAAGGTAGATTTAGATTCTAAATAATCTGGACAATCGAGACCGCCACGCAACAATAAATACGCACGAGTACCGGCACCAGAAACCGTACCGACATCCAAAATGTCACCTTGTTGAATATCGAATACGGTAAAAAAGGGGACCGATATTTCGCTTTCTGCGCGAGTAATCGTGGCATTTGTGGTGGCACCACTTAAGACAATTTGTGTTGCCATGCCAAATTCAAGCACAGGGCCTTTGAGGGTGATTTCGAGACCCGCAGCGTCTTCGCTATTGCCTAATAGCTTATTTCCTAAGGCAAATGAGTAGCCATCGAACGGCCCAGAGGGTGGCACGCCAATGTCCCAATAACCAACACGTCCCGGTAAATCCTGAACCGTTGTTTGAGTGCCAGCACTGATCACACTGATGCGCGCATCTTGCCAAGCCATTCTATTGAGTTTTTGGGTCCAGACATTGCCAGACTTTACATCTTCGTCAGCGATGATGGCGCGCAAATACTGAATATTTGTTTCGATGCCGTACAAGTTAGATTGCCCTAACGCATCACTTAATTGCTGCAAAGCAGCTTCTCGAGTGTCGGCAGTGGCAATCACTTTCGCTAACATAGGATCAAACAACGAAGGTACTTGAGTACCACTTTCTACCCAGCTGTCGATGCGTAAATTACCATGGGGTGATACCCCCTTAGGCCATTCAACGCGGCTTAATAGTCCTGCACAGGGCTGAAAGTTTCGCGCTGGATCTTCGGCGTAAACTCGCGCCTGCACACTGTGACCACTTGGCTTGAGCGTGAAATTTAAATCGGGATAATTCCCCGATAGTTCCGCCGCGCCTAAACGCACCATCCAAGCAACAAGATCAATCCCGAAGACTTGTTCGGTGACACCGTGTTCGACCTGCAAACGCGTATTCATTTCGAGGAAATAGAATTGCTCGCTGGCATCGTCGTATATAAATTCCACCGTGCCCGCGCTGCGATAATTCACCGACGCACCGAGTTGTTGCGCAGTAGCGTGCAATGCTTGGCGCACTTCTTCGCGCAAGCGTGGTGCTGGAGTTTCTTCCAATACCTTTTGATTACGGCGCTGCAAAGAACAGTCGCGTTCGCCAATGGCAATCACATTGCCACGACCGTCACCAAAAATTTGTACTTCGATGTGGCGCGCGCGCTCAACAAATTTTTCTAAAAATACGCCGTCATTAGAAAAGTTATTGGCACTCAGGCGTTTTACCGAAGCAAACACATGCGCTAATTCCTGTTCGGAATGACAAATCTGCATGCCAATACCACCACCTCCGGCGGTACTTTTAAGCATCACCGGATAGCCAATGAGGCTTGCTTCTTTAATAGCATCATCGAGGTCGGTGAGTAATTCGGAACCTGGCAATAAAGGCACATTACTTTGCTGTGCCAATTCACGCGCTCGATGCTTTAATCCAAACTCCAGCATTTGATGCGCTGTTGGGCCTAAAAATACGATATCTGACGCCGCGCATTTTTCGGAAAAATCTGGATTCTCACTTAAAAATCCATAGCCCGGGTGGATAGCATTTGCACCGCTAGACTTGGCAATATCAATAATTTTATCTTGATTTAAATAGGTATCAGCAATACTGCCAGCGCCAAGAGAATAGGCTTCGTCGGCTTGTTGCACGTGCAGTGAATGCTTATCTTGCTCATGATAAATAACAACAGCTTTACAGCCTAAAAAATGCAATGTTCTGATAATTCGACAAGCAATGGCACCACGATTGGCAATCAATACTTTATCGAACATAACTTTACTTTTAGTGCCTTCGGAACCGGAATCGATATCATCTAAAAATCGGTTTG
>JARGOI010000519.1 GCA_029212275.1 Thalassolituus sp. | reverse complement strand
ACTCGCTTGTTACAGCAAGCCAGTCGTGACGTAAATAAATCGTTGGCGTGTGCGCCGTTTATGGCAAAAATACGTCAAGCGAGTGGTCGACGCTTGGTGATTGATGCAGGCACTGCCAGTGGCATTCGTCCTGGTGATCAATTATCCGTCTATCGAACCAGTACGCAATTTGACGCACGGCAGCAAATCACCACACAGTTACATCGCACGCCGATTCAGGCAATGGTCAAACAAGTGCAACCGGATATGGTGATCGCCGATACCGGCGTTCTCAATAGTCATTTTTCGATTCAGCAAGACGACGTGATTATCGTTTGGTGATGATTCTAATCCACGCCTTGCTGTATTATTAAGAGATACCCTAGATTATAAATTCACAGAAATAGACGGACAGCTCATGCGTTTGAGTTTTTTATCGCCGTCCCAACTTTCTAGGTGAACATCAAATCCCCATAAGAAATGCAGATGTTTTAACACTTCAAACGTATCCTCAGACAGTGGTGTTCCGTTAAATTGCTTGTGTTTAAGGGTGATAGAACGATCTCCTTCGACATCCACATTAATAATTTGTATATCAGGTTCACGCATTGACAAGTCGTATTGACGCGCCAATGTATCTCGCACTTTTTTGTAACCTTGTTGATTGTGAATAGCGTCGATTCGATAATGAGTATTGGCTTCATCATCGTGCAAACTGAACAGATGAAATTCACGCATTAAATGAGGTGATAAATACTGTTGAATAAAACTTTCGTCTTTGAAGTCGCGCATGGCAGCATGCAATGTCTCTAGCCATGGCTTTCCAGCAATATTAGGAAACCATTCACGATCTTCTTCAGTGGGAGCTTCGCAGATACGTTTGATATCGCGAAACATATTGAATCCCAGTGCGTAAGGATTAATGCCACTGAAGTAGGGTGAATCAAACCCAGGCTGATAAATCACATTGCTGTGTGATGATAATACTTCGAGCATAAAACCATCAGTGACTTTTCCTTCATCATATAAGTGATTGAGCAGCGTGTAATGCCAAAACGTCGCCCAGCCTTCATTCATCACCTGAGTTTGGCGTTGGGGGTAAAAATATTGTGATACTTTCCGCACAATACGCACGAGTTCCCGCTGCCAAGGTTCTAATAAGGGCGCGTTTTTTTCAATAAAATAGAGCAGATTCTCCTGCGGTTCTGAGGGGAATTGCCGACGTTTTTGCGGCGCACCTTGTTTCTTTTTCTTGGGGACTGTGCGCCATAAATCGTTTAATTGCTGCTGTCGTATATCTTCACGTTCTTGTTGACGCATGTGTTCTTCTGCAGCAGAAATAGGCTTGGGTCGACGATAACGATCAACGCCGAAGTTTTGCAACGCATGGCACGCATCGAGTACTTGCTCTACCTCATCTTGGCCATGACGTTCTTCGCATTTGCGTACATAGTTTTTTGCAAACAAAAGATAATCAATGATCGAACTGGCGTCCGTCCAAGTACGGAATAAATAGTTATTTTTAAAAAACGAGTTGTGACCATAACAAGCATGGGCGATCACCAATGCCTGCATAGGCATGGTGTTTTCTTCCATTAAATAGGCGATACAAGGGCTAGAATTTATAACGATTTCGTAAGCCAGTCCCATTTTTCCACGTTGATAATTTTTTTGCGTGGCTAAAAACTGTTTACCATACGACCAATGGTTGTAACCAATGGGCATGCCGACCGATGAATAGGCATCCATCATTTGCTCGGCGCTGATCACTTCAATCTGATTGGGGTAGGTGTCTAAGCCGTAAAGTTTGGCAACGCGGCCAATTTCTTGGTCATACGTCGAAAGTAAGTCAAACGTCCACTCTGAATCGGTAGAAAGGTATTGGCTCATACCGCCTCCTTATATCGATCGCGAGCAAACAACTCACGAAAGACGGGAAAAATATCTTGAGCGCCACGAATTTGTGCCATGGCAAACTCATTTTCATGGCGTTTACCGACGGCTTCGTAGGCATACCAAAGTGCTTGATGGTCTCCGGGAGTGATTTCTATGTAGGCAAAATGCTGCACCATAGG
>JARGOI010000518.1 GCA_029212275.1 Thalassolituus sp. | reverse complement strand
ATCGTTATCGGTGAGAAATGTCGAGGGTTACAGGCCAGAAAGCACAAAGCAGGGGGTTGGGGGGATAAGATCCCCAAAAAAGAAAAACCGCGGCGTCAGCCGCTAAAACCAAGCCATCCTGCGCCAGCAGCCATCATAGTTAAAATACAAAAACATACCAAAACGGGATTGGAAGGGGCCCGCCCCTTGCAGAAAAAAACCGCGGCGTCAGTCGCATAAGACCAAGCTAGCCTGCGCCAGCAGCTACCCCAAAAGCAGCTTTCAAAAGGCGCCACCCAAAAACTTAAGACTTAAACTGACTCACCGAACTCTCCAACCGCTCAACCACCCGAATCAAATCATCGCTCTGTTCTAGCGTACGACTTGAGCCCTTAAGCGTCTGACTGGATACCTCACCAATCGCGTGAATGTTTCTATTTATCCGCTCAACCACTTTATTCTGCTCGGTAGCAGCAGCGGCAATCATGCCATTCATTTACAGATATTTTCCACGCCACTGGCGATTTTCTGTAACGCATCGCCTGCACGCCCAGCATCGCTCACGCTCTGATCCGCTCGTATTTTACTGGCATCCATGACTTGCACGGCTTTTTCCGAAACATTGACCAAACGCTCGATGATCGAGTTAATTTCTTTGGTCGATTCTTGTGTCCGCGTCGCTAAGCTGCGTACTTCGTCGGCAACCACTGCAAAGCCTCTGCCTTGCTCTCCCGCGCGTGCTGCTTCAATCGCGGCATTTAAGGCGAGTAAGTTGGTTTGCTCGGCAATTTCATTGATAGATTGTGAGACCTTACCAATACTCTGCGTGTCACTCGCGAGCTCTTTAACCACTCGCACCGCGTCTTCCACACCTTTGGCTAGCTCGTTGATACTACTGGCAACGTCGACGACGACTTCGTTGCCATACTCCGCATTGCCTTTCGCCGAGGCGGCCACCTGTTCAGCATTAATTGCGCTCTGGGTAACTTTTTCGGCGGCACGTGCGAGTTCGTCTATCGCCTTCGCCAACTCTCCCGATTCTTTTTGCTGCTCGGTCATGCCATCGCGCGTTTCACGGGTGATGGTTGCTAGCTCACCGGACGACGAGGCGAGTTCGTTCATGGTTTTACTTAAATCGTGAATGGTGGGCTGAAAACGCACCAACATTTTATTGATAGCAGTCTCAACATTTAGAAATTCATCGTTTCGTTCAAGTTTAACCCTTACTCTAAGATCCGAATTATCGCCAATGTGAGTCATGGTGCTTTCTAATTTCGCCAGTGGCTTAATGACTGTGCGGTACATCACCCAGTAAATGCACAAGAGCCCTGCGACGACCACTAAGATATTAACGATAAAACTGCGCCAAACGTCCGCCTCTACCTGCGCATCTTTGTTAGCCATGGAATACGTGACACGACCTGCACCGAGAATGGTGCCCGCTTCGACCTGGTGACACGTTAAACAATTAGTACCGTTACGGTCTTCGACAGCGATGTAGGGTTCAATAACGGTCAATCTGCGCTCACCGTCTATTTTTTCCATGAAAACTAATGATTCCCCAGCTAACGCTCGACGATCCATATCATCCATTGATTTCTCCTCTTCAAACCCAGAGCCATAAAGTTTGTTAACCGCATCACCTCGTAACGTGCGCATTTCGAGCACATCTTCCGAACCTTCAAACTTTAGGCGTAGTGTATCTCGACTAGACATGTTGCCATGTCAGCATCAACATATTCAGACTGTCCAGATAATTATCGAGCATTTGCTGCATCTGTTCTTCGGTACTATCAAGCAGGCGGGTTTTTTGTTGATGCGAGGAATAAAGGCTCACAATGATGATCATAGTGGCAAAAATGATGATCATTGGTGAGAGGATTTTCCATTTGATTGACGTCATACCACTCATTTTAACGCTCTTCTGAATTCTAGAAATTTACTGCGAACTTTGTTTCATTCAATATTCCTTAGGATTTATCCTTATCTTTGCCGCAACAAAAAAGTGCATAGCTAAAACAAGAATCCTACAGATAAAAATAGACCAGATTCGCAAGAATAGAGATTTAATTAACGACAATTTTTCTG
>JARGOI010000052.1 GCA_029212275.1 Thalassolituus sp. | reverse complement strand
ACCGACCTGTAGAGGATTGGGTATCACGACCTCGTTTTCATCATCAATATTTACCTGATGTTATTCAATACGAAACTGACGCACTGAGTGCTGCTGAGATTGACGAATTAAAGGCCATGGGGCATGAACTGACCGCCGTAGGTCGCACCTACGGCAACATGCAGGCCATTCATATCAATAAAAATAATGGCAAGATATTCGCCGCCTCAGACCCTAGAGGCATCGGACAAGCACAGGTGGTGATATTACCATGATGGAAATTGGCTTTATTATTAAAAAAATCATTGGTTCCGTGATAATGCCCATTCCTATCACCTTGCTGCTGATATTACTGGGAATTATCTGGCTAAAGTCTTCGCCTATCAAAGCACGGCTAACGTTATTAACCGCCTTATTGATATTGGGAGCGAGCAGTTTTCACCCCATTGCGGATAAGTTTATTGCTATGCACGAGCAGCAATATCCGACCTTTGATATTCAGCAACCGGTCGATGCGGTGGTCGTACTTGGTAGCGCTAGCCACAGCGCACCACCTAATAGCACCGCAGTAATGAACCTCGGTAATTCAGCGGCATTTCGTTTACTCGAAGGATTACGAATTTTACGCGCCAATGACGATGCTGTGCTTATTGTTACGGGATATGCCGGTCTAGGAAACGAAAATGATATACCCCACGCTGAATTATTAAAACGCTCGGCCATCGAACAAGGCATCGAGCCCAGTAGAATTTACAGCTTTCCCACAGCACAGGATACCGAACAAGAAGCGCGTTTAACGGCGCCACTTTTGCGCTATAAGAAATTTGCCTTGGTCACCGAGGCCTCCCACCTATCGCGCGCGATGATATTTTTTAAAAACGAAGGTTTAAAGCCTATTCCTGCACCGGCGATTCGCACCGGAGCATTTGAACCCGATTGGCGAATTGAATCGCGCGCGACCTATAAAACAGAGCGCGCCATTTACGAAACCTTAGGCAGAACTTGGCAATGGCTAAAAAATCAGTTTAGTTAACTTGTTTTGGGTTTTTTACTTTTAAGTCAACGCTAAAATGTCGGTAAATAAAGATAGTTTTGCATGAATTTTTCGAACTTTTATAGTTTCGTCTAATCCTATTAACTATCAACGATGTATCAGTCATTCGTTAAATAATAGGAGAAGAATATGAGTATCATCAAAAAAGGTTCAGCATCTTACGAAGGTTTAGGTAAAAAAGGGAAAGGTCATGTGTCCACAGAAACAGGCGCACTCGACAATCAACCTTACGGTTTTAATACCCGTTTCGAAGATGGCCGCGGCACCAACCCAGAAGAACTGATTGCTGCAGCACATTCTAGCTGTTACACCATGGCATTAGCGTTTGCCTTGGAAGGCGCAGGCTTTAAAGATGGTAACCTACATACTAGCGCCGCAGTATCACTTGAGAAAGACGGTGATGGCTTTAAAGTTAGCAAATCCGCGTTAACTCTAAAAGCCCAAGTCGATGGAATTGAAGAAGATAAATTCAAAGAAATTGCGATGGGTGCTAAAGAAAACTGCCCAATTTCTAAATTATTGACCGCAGAAATAACTTTAGAATATACGCTGAATAAATAATTATTTAAAAGTAATAATGAATAAAAAAACGAGCGCATAATGCGCTCGTTTTTGTTTATTTAGAAAACTTAAAACCATTAAATAGAGTCATTTACAGGCTTTGTTTTTAATAACGTACGACGATAGGTTTCTTGAATAATCCACGCATCATTACTAGCACGGTGACGCTCTAGTTTACTGGAATTAATCACATCAATTTTGGTTTGGTCCCAAATCAGAATTTGTTCTTCCGTCATAATCATTTCTATAGAACTTAGATTAAATGTCATCGCCATACCGGAGGCTGCAAACAGCTTAGTAATCCAAGGTTTATCGACGACCCAACCATCCGAATAGACGGTCATGCCGGCCAATTGGGAATTTAGCACAAGGGCGACTTCAGTGGCGCTTCTGCCTGCTTTCAATAAACTTTCACGACGAATTCCATGCACGCATTCAGCGTCTTTTGACCAGTGCGTCCAATCATCTTGCGGGGTGATTAGTGAGCAAAAACGATCCCCTTCGGACATTACGTAGCCGACTTCAATTGGATAACTTTGAGAACCAAAACCAGAGGCTTCAACATCAATAATAACTGGGTGGGTCGGGCGGTGCACAGTAACGTCCATTTCTATGATTTTTCATAATCATAGTACATGTAACATTCAATGGACGATGTGCAAGAGAATTATCGTTGACACTTTGGACAGTACACCGTGGCACGCTGCCCTTGGCGGATTTCTTTGAGCGTCGTTTGACACACTTTGCATGGCGCTCCACCACGTCCATAGACAAATAATTGCTGAGCAAAATAACCCGGCTTACCATCGCCACCCACAAAATCACGCAACGTGGTGCCGCCTTGTTCTATCGCTGCGGCGAGTACATCACGGATAATAATGCTGAGTTTCTGATAACGCGCTTTACTGATTTTACCCGCAGCTGTGTGTGGACGAATGCCCGCTAGAAATAAACTTTCATTCGCGTAGATATTACCCACCCCCACCACCACGCGTCCATCCATTATAAAGGTTTTCACCGCTTGGCTTTTGCCTCGACTCCGATTGAACAGATGCGCGTTACTGAAGTCGTTAGAGAGCGGCTCAGGGCCTAAATGTTCTAAGTACTCGCTGGTTTGCCCGGGGGCGACCCACAATAAGGCGCCAAAACGTCGAGGATCGTGATAACGCAAGATTTTCCCGTTGCTGAGGTGCCAATCAATGTGGTCATGTTTTTTGATCGGTGCCTCAGCCTCCACTAGCCGCAATGATCCCGACATCCCTAAGTGCCAAATGGCCGTTCCCACCGCAGTTTCAATCAAAATATATTTAGAGCGACGGCTCAGCGCGCGTACAGACTGTCCTTGAAGTCGTTGGATTTCTTCCACCACAGGCCAGCGCAGCTGCGGTTGGCGCACAACGATTTTTTCGATGGTCTGATTCAGTAACCAAGGTTCGATACCGCGCAGCGTGGTTTCGACTTCGGGCAACTCCGGCATGGTAGGTTTCCTTTAAGAAAAATCTGATCCATATTGAGTAGCAAAGATGAAGAACTCAACACAAACAAAAAAACCCAGCCTAAGCTGGGTTATTTCAAAGAGCAATCTCAAGTAATTGTTATTACTTGATTTTGGCTTCTTTATAAGCGACGTGCTTGCGAATTACTGGATCAAATTTCTTGATCTCGAATTTCTCAGGCATAGTGCGCTTGTTTTTGTCTGTGGTATAAAAGTGACCGGTACCGGCACTAGAAACTAGACGAATTTTATCGCGTGGCATAACTGGTCTCCTTAGACTTTTTCGCCGCGAGCACGAAGCTCGGCGAGTACGCTATCGATACCTTTCTTGTCGATAATGCGCATACCCTTAGTAGAGATACGCAGACGTACAAAACGGTTTTCGCTTTCTACCCAAAAACGATGTTGCTGCAAGTTAGGCAGAAAACGGCGCTTGGTTTTGATGTTTGAGTGGGAAACATTGTTTCCGCTTACAGGACCTTTTCCTGTAATTTGGCAAACCTTAGACATTGATCTTGGCCCCGATTTTTTAACTGTGTCGAACAAACTTTAAATTCGTTAGCAGCCCTGAACATTGGTCAGGAAGATCATCAAAGTTGATGTCTAGACACAGCTCTGGCTGAAAAGAGTTGCGCTTTATATCAAAACCAAGCCAGACAAGCAAGTAAAAGGTCAAAATTTGTGCATTAAGATTTCGCTTATATCCAGCCGCGCTCAGCAAAGGAAACGCAGTAACCATCACCGATGACGAGGTGATCAAGCACCCTTATATCGACCGAATTTAATGCCTGCTGCAATTTTTGGGTAATCGCCCGATCGGCCTGACTCGGTTCGGCGACACCCGACGGATGGTTATGCGCAAAGATGACCGCTGCCGCTCCCAACGTCAGTGCCTGCTTCACGACTTCGCGCGGATAAACGGCGGCGCCATCGATAGTGCCAGTAAACAATTCTTGATAACGAATCACACGATTTTGGTTATCCATGAACAAGCCTACAAAGACTTCGTAATCACGATCGCGCAGTTGTGCCTGCAGATACGAGCGAGTGTGTTCTGGGCTGTTTAAGGCGTCGGCTCGATACATCTCTTCAGCTAAATGACGTCGCGCCATTTCTAACACGGCTTGCAACAGTGCAAACTTAGCACTGCCTAGGCCTAGAGGTCGACAAAACTCTGCTTGCGAGGCTGTGAGCAACGGTCTAAGTCCACCGAATTCGGATAAAAGCTCACGCGACAGATCAACCGCACTTTTGCCTTTTACGCCGGTGCGTAGAAAAATTGCCAATAATTCCGAGTCAGAAAGACTTGCTGGCCCCTTGATGAGTAGTTTTTCGCGCGGACGTTCCGCTTCAGGCCAATCAGAAATCGCCATCTCTACCTCCTTGTAGATCAGTACTATATACTGCCCACATACTAAACGAGCCTGTAAATATCATGCAACAACTCTGTAATCGCCGCATCCTGCTTGGCATCAGTGGCGGCATAGCTGCTTACAAAAGCGCTGAACTGGTACGTCTCTTCAAGCGCGCCGGTGCCGATGTGCGTGTTATCATGACCCAAGGGGCAATGGAATTTATTACGCCACTGACGTTGCAAGCGTTGTCTGGCAACCCAGTGCATCACGCGCTACTGGATTCCGAAGCCGAAGCAGGAATGGGGCACATAGAATTAGCCAAATGGGCTGACGTACTTGTCATTGCCCCTGCCAGCGCCAATTTGCTTGCGCGCTTAGCGCAAGGCATGGGCAATGATCTGTTGACGACGGTTTGCCTCGCCACCGAAGCACCACTTTGTATTGCGCCAGCAATGAATCAAGCCATGTGGCGTGACCCGATGACTCAGGCCAACCTCAAGCGCCTACAAGACGCGCACGGAAAAAACCTCACACTGGTTGGCCCTAATGCCGGAGAGCAGGCCTGCGGAGATGTGGGGCCGGGACGCATGGTGGAGCCCGAACAGATTGCACAGGCCACTGCCAACTTATTTGAAACCGGGTTGCTGGCGGGCTTGCACGTTGTATTAACGGCAGGGCCGACACGAGAAGCGATTGATCCGGTACGTTATATTTCCAATCACAGCTCCGGTAAAATGGGCTATGCCTTAGCCGAAGCAGCACGTGATGCCGGCGCGAAGGTAATGTTAATCAGCGGTCCGGTGAATTTACCGGCACCCGATCGTATTGAACTGGTACCCGTAAATAGTGCATTGGATATGCTGGCTGCGAGTATGGCAACACTGGGAAAATGCGACGTTTTTATTGCTTCTGCCGCCGTGGCGGATTATCGGGTAGTTCAGGCGGCTGATCATAAAATAAAGAAGTCGGATGACGACATCCACCTCTCTCTCACAAAAAATCCAGACATCGTCGCCACCGTAGCGGCTCACACTGAGCGACCATTCACCGTGGGGTTTGCTGCTGAAACTCAAAACCTAGAACAATATGCTCGTAATAAGCTTGTGCAAAAGAATTTGGACATAATTGTTGCCAATGACGTCTCAAAAAGCCACATTGGTTTTAATAGCGACGATAATGCAGCTAAGGTATTTTGGGTAGACGGTCAGCGTCAGTTTGATGTCATGAGTAAACGACAGCTGGCAAAACAATTAATCAAATTGATTGCCGGTCAGATAAATTCAAAAAACAAATGACAACCGTTAAATACGTTAACTAATCAATATGGCAGCATAGCCATAGATTACGAAAAGGAATTAAGTGAAATGCACTCCTTGCAAGTGAAAGTGTTAGACAAGCGTTTAGGCGACACCATTGCAATGCCGGAATACGCCACTTCAGGATCGGCGGGGTTAGATTTACGTGCCTGCGTGGACGAACCCGTAACATTAGCGCCAGGCGAAACCATATTAATTAAAACTGGCTTAGCTATTTTTATCGAAGACCCCAGCATCGCTGCCATCATCCTGCCACGCTCTGGCTTAGGGCATAAACATGGCATTGTCTTAGGTAACTTAGTCGGCTTGATCGATTCCGATTATCAGGGCGAATTGATGGTCAGCTGCTGGAACCGCGGGAACAAAACATTCACGATTGATATTGGCGAGCGCCTGGCACAACTGGTGCTCGTGCCCGTCATTCAGGCAAAGTTTGAAATGGTCGAAGCCTTTACCGAAACCGAACGCGGCAGCGGCGGTTTTGGTCATTCAGGTCGACTGTAATTATTTAACAGACCCAAAAACAGATCCCAAGAAAAAATAATAAAAACAAAGGCCATTTTTTGGATAACAACATGAAAAAAGATCAAGTTAAGGGACGAACACTGGGGTATTACGGTCGAATATTTATTTTACTGTCACTCCTCTTTATTTCTATTGGCATGTTGTTACAAAGCTTACAAATCAACCTGATGGCGCAAACCAACGTTGATCAAGTGTATGCAGAATCAGTCGCTCAACAGATGGCATTATCATTACGCACTCGCTTAGAAGATACTCGTCGCTTGCAGTTGACAGCCAGCAATCATCCACAAACACTTAACGCACTGCGTGAGCAAGACAATGCTTGGGTCCAGTCATTGTCAGCGTTGCTGCCCGGGGCTGCATCCGTCGAGCTAATCGGTAAAAATGATGATCAGCAGTTACAACAACGTTATCGCTTTTCGGTGCAAGATTTAGTGAACCGCACGCTGCAAGGCGAAGCGATGAAATTGGAAGCGGTGCGCTTAGAAAATGATTTGAGTTTCTTTTGGGCAAGCCCCATTAAAAGCTCAGATGAAATTGAAGGCGTCTTGCTGGTGCAATACGATAAAAATTGGTTGTCGGCATTTTCTGCCGCGGCCGCCACCAGCCTTGGCCAAGTCAGTGTGCGTCAACAATTGGATCCCACCGACCCCGTAGGCATTCAAATTATGGCGGCGGGCAGTGCTCCTACTCGACGCAGCGTTCCGGTCGTTGTGCCCATCAATGAATATTGGTTTTTAACTTTCACACCATCGGATGAACGTCCCTATTTATCCGCGGTATCGCTGTCTTTCCCATGGTTTGTGACATTGTTGCTTACGCTTGTCGGCCTGCTCGGGGTATTGGCTTGGATCAAACACAGCGTGCATAAAAATCGCAAAATGATGAACGAGTTTTTACAGCAATTTTTCGACAATAACGAACGCACTCCCCCTTTGTTCAGCATGAAGCTGTATAACGATTTGACCTCAGAACTGCTTAAGTACAACCCTTTTGCTGGCCACAATAAAGCCAACAACAAACCTGTATCTGACAAGAAAATTACTAAGAAAAACGCCTCAACAGCGCGGTTAGCTGAAGAAGACAGTACTCCGACTCAGCCAGTTTCCAGCAACACCAATGACCTTGATATAAGTGAGTCGATCACCATAGATCGTCTTCCTGTCGATGCTTCAAATAACGCGGATTTAACCAACGAACCGTTTAAAAGTGATGAGGAGATTAAGACATTAAACGCTCTACCCGAGCGTCATATATTTAGAGCTTATGACATTCGTGGCTTAGCTGACTCCGAGTTATCCAGCAACATCGTGCGCTTATTAGGTCAAGCCATTGGCAGCCAAGTATTGTCACAAGGCCATAAAAAGATTTCCTTAGCGTGGGATGGTCGTCTATCGAGTCCGCGTATCGCTGAGAGCTTGCAACGCGGCATACTCTCGACAGGATGCGACGTTGTTTCACTGGGCATGGTACCCACGGGTACGCTGTATTTCAGCACATGGGAAATTGATGCAGTGTGCGGTGTCATGGTAACGGGAAGCCACAATCCCGCCGAATACAATGGCTTAAAAGTCGTTATTAATCGTCAGCCCTTGTCGGAGCAAGCCATTACTGAGCTTTATCAGCGTATCCAAAAGCAAGATTTCATCACAGGTTTGGGCAAAGTAACGAATCTAGATATCCGCAGTAAATACCTCAATAGAATAACCGACGATGTACAATTACAACGGGATTTTCGAGTGGTGATAGACGCCGGCAATGGCGTTGCAGGCCCGATGTCGGTGAAACTTTTGCGCGATATGGGGGTTGATGTTCATCCCTTGTATTGCGAGATCGATGGACAGTTTCCAAATCATCATCCCGACCCAAGCAAGGCGGAAAACGTTCAAGATTTATGTGCACAAGTATTAGTACACAAGGCTGATCTCGGTATCGCCTTCGACGGCGATGGGGACCGCGTCACCTTGGTCGATAATGCCGGCGAAATTGTCGATGCCGATGCCTTACTCATGCTATTCATCGGCGATATTTTGCCACGCAATCCCGGACGTGACGTTGTATATGACGTGAAGTCTTCACGCCATATTGCGCCGTTAGTAAATCAGTTGGGTGGCCGTCCTATTTTGTGGAAAACCGGTCACTCTATGCTCAAGCAAAAATTATACGAGTTGAATGCCGTGTTAGCTGGAGAATTCAGTGGGCATTATTATCTTAATGAACGCTGGTATGGTTTTGATGATGGACTTTATGTTGCAGCGCGAGTGTTAGAAATCCTTACTGGACAAGAATTATCAGCGCAACAAGTGTTTGCGCAATTTCCACGCGACGTTAGCACGCCAGAAATTACCCTCGCTTGTGATGACGACAAAAAGTTTGCGGTTATCAGTGCACTTAAAGACGATGCCGAACTTCTGAAAGGCGCCCGTGTCATCGATGTTGATGGTTTAAGAATTGAGTTTAACTTTGGCTGGGGTTTGATACGAGCCTCCAATACAACGCCTAATTTAACCCTTCGTTTTGCTGCCGATTCCGAGGCAAGCATGCAGCGGATTCAACAAAAAATTAAGCAGTCACTCACTCGCCACGCACCGGAAATTCAGACCTTGTTCTAACACAGCCTGAATTTCAACCTAGCAGCTAGCCATCGCTTAAGGCTATAATGATAATCGATTTAAGCAGCAGCCTGACCTAGGAGTCTCACCATGCCATTGACGCGTGACAGCGCCATGAATACCGCAAAAGTTCTCAGCGAAGCCTTGCCCTATTTGCAACGATTTGTGGGCAAAACCATTGTCGTTAAATATGGCGGCAATGCCATGATCGATGAGACCCTAAAGAACAGCTTTGCGCGCGATATGGTGATGCTAAAATTTGTTGGCATTAATCCCATCGTCGTACATGGTGGTGGTCCACAGATCGGCGATTTACTGAAAAAACTGAATATTGAAAGCCGTTTTGTCAATGGTATGCGCGTCACCACTAGCGAAACCATGGACGTGGTAGAGATGGTGCTCGGCGGTTTAGTGAACAAAGACATCGTTAACCTTATCAATCAAAACGGTGGTAATGCGATTGGTTTAACCGGCAAAGATGGTCAGCTTCTGCATGCGCGCAAATTACATGTCACGCAAATGTCGCCCGAATTAAAGAAAGCTGAGATTATCGACATAGGTCATGTGGGAGAAGTGTCACACATCAACACCGCCGTGCTGGACATGTTGACTAATAGTGATTTTATCCCTGTCATTGCCCCTATTGGCGTAGGTGACGATGGCGCTTCTTACAACATTAATGCCGACTTAGTGGCCGGCAAAGTTGCTGAAGTGCTAAAAGCGGAAAAGCTGATCCTGTTAACCAACATCGCTGGCTTAATGGATAAAGAAGGTAAGGTATTAACCGGCCTGACTACCAAACAAGTCGATGATTTGATAGCGGATGGCACCATCTATGGCGGCATGTTGCCAAAAATTCAGTGCGCACTTGATGCCGTGCATGCTGGTGTGAACAGTGCGCACATCATTGACGGTCGGGTCGCTCATTCGACGATGTTGGAATTGTTTACCGATGAAGGTGTGGGCACCTTGATCACCAATCGTCGTAAATAAGGAAGTCGAATGACGGACAGTCTCGATAAAATGTCGCGCCGCGATCAAATTCTACAATCCTTAGCGCAGATGCTCGAAAACAATCCTGGCGCGCGTATCACCACGGCCAGTTTGGCCAAGCAGGTTGGTGTGTCTGAAGCCGCTCTTTACCGACATTTTCCATCCAAAGCGAAAATGTTTGAAGGACTGATTAGTTTTATTGAAGACACTATTTTTTCGCGCGTTAAATTAATTCTGCAAGATACGCCAGACGCCGAGAAACGTTGTGAGAAAACCATGACATTGATTTTAACCTTTGCGGAAAAAAACAAGGGCATGTGCCGATTACTTTCTGGCGATGCACTTTCAGGAGAAACTGAGCGTTTAAGACAACGCATTCAGCAAATATTTGAGCGTATAGAAACTCAACTGAAGCAAATTTTACGCGAAGCTGAGATGCGCGAAAACAAAGTAACCTCACAAAGTGCCAGTGCTCACGCAAATTTGCTAACGGCTGTTTTAGAGGGGCGAATTCGCCAGTACGTGCGTACTGAATTTGAAGCTTCGCCTACCGAGTTTTGGCCGCAACAATGGGCAATACTCGGCAATAATATGCTGGTTGAGAAAGATTTAGCGATGCCTTAAGCAAGGCGAAGTAAGCAAGATGAGATACAAACAGAAAATTAAACGGTGCGGATAATCAACACCGCAACACTATTCTTTCGGAATCAAAGTCTCATCGACATTCTCAGGTAAGGTGCCACGAGGGTAGACACGCAATACTCGCAGACGATAATTAATTTCATCGTACTCTTTATTGATAGTATTAATCGCAGCTCGACGTTTGTCGTTGGATGTTTCCACTAGCTTTACCTCAATGCGGCTAGTATTGAGTTCATCCGTGATATTCACTGGCACCGGTTGCTCACGTCTTTCGAAATCCGCAGCTTTTTGCTCCAATTGACGAATGGATTCTTGTTGCGCTTCGATGCGCCTTTTGGCCGTGTCAATCTGGGCTTGCAGATCTTCAACTTGACGCAATCGAGCACGCTCAACATCCGCATGGTTGGCATACAAACGCTGTAAGTTTTGATCGTTATTTTTTTGCTGCTTAACACGCAACTCTGCGGCTTTTTGTTGTTTTTGCTGCTTTTCGTATTCGATTAATTCTGCTGGTGTTTTCTCCCGCGGCACGTTGAATAAAACCATCCCTTGGCCATTCAAAACGTCATAACCATTTGCCACGTACTCCGCCGAAATAGAATCTCT
>JARGOI010000517.1 GCA_029212275.1 Thalassolituus sp. | reverse complement strand
AACTGGATTTTGATTTGCTGGTGGCCGCGTTAACACGTGATGACTTTGATTTTATTGGCTGTATTGGTTCGGATACGAAACAGGCGCGCTTTACCCAGAGATTGCGTCACCAAGGATTTGATGACGAGCGCATCGCAAAGATTGCTATGCCTATTGGAAATTTGGACATAGGCGGAAAATTGCCAATTGAGGTAGCGGTATCGATAGCGGCACAGCTAATTACGCAGCACCATAAGCAGCAATCACGATCTACGAGACAAGGCTTGCAAGGAAAACAGTTGCGCGCGAATCAACATTCTTTCGGAGTGAGTTTGTCTCAAAATGAAACAGTCGTTAAATAAAACAGGTTCGGAATGAAATTCTCGGAATGAAATTCTCGGAATGAAATTCTCGGAATGAAAGTAACGAAAACCAAATGAAATACAAAGCCTGTAATTAAAAGACTTAACAATAAAAGGTCTTCACTAGGCAGGTACAAAAAACATAATATTCCTACGACGATACCTCAAAAAATTGAGTTAATCGTAGTGAAATAATAGGAAATGAATATGAAACATGAAAAACACCCTTACAGCCAGTGGGTTGATTTAGCCAGTCGCCAATTAGGTGGCCAGGTGCTGTCTTGCAGTGATGATTTTTTTGCTGAAATGGAAAATTTAATCAAACCCGAAGCGCCGATATTTATTACCGATAAATACACCGATCGCGGTAAATGGATGGACGGCTGGGAAACGAGACGTAAACGAGAAGTAGGCTACGATTGGGCAATACTGCGTTTAGGAGCCTCTGGACATATTGTTGGATTTAATGTGTGTACGCGTTTTTTTGCAGGCAATGCACCGCAGCAAATATCCATTGAAGGTTGCAGATCAATGGGGACGCCCACGGCAGACACGCAATGGACTTCGTTGCTCGAACACAATGACATCAAGCCAGACAGTGATAATTTTATCGATTTAACCCAAGGGCTAGATCAAATCTGGACCCACCTTCGTCTTAATATTTTCCCTGATGGCGGTGTGGCTCGCTTGCGAGTATACGGCCAAGCTGCATTAAATACAGAGTGGCTATTACCGAACGAGCCAATTGATTTAGCATCCGTGCAACACGGAGCCCGACCTCTGATGTGTAGCGATATGTTTTTTAGTTCGATGAATAACTTATTGTTACCACAACGCGGTAAAAATATGGGAGACGGTTGGGAAACCAAACGTCGACGTGGTGGCCGCGAATGTGATTGGATTATCGTAGCGCTGGCAGTCCCTGGCACCATTCATAAAGTATGCGTAGACACTGCACACTTTAAAGGTAACTTCCCTCATTCCTTTACCTTGGATGCGGTGTATCAACCCGAAGGTAAGGTTGGCGCGGATAGTGATTGGCAAAAAATGATCGACCATCAGCTGCTCTCTGCCGATTCTGAACACTTTTATCGCCAGCAAATAATCGATAATCAAAAGGTTGTTACTCATGTTCGATTAAATATTTTCCCTGATGGTGGCGTCAGCCGCTTACGGGTAATTGGCTATCCACAGGGCTTGGAGTGATCGAATATGTCAGAGGTTAATTCCGACCTTCTTAGTCTTGAGCAGTTGAATAATTTACCAAATGATCAAGCGACCATCGTGTTTGGTCGATGCTGTGCCGCAGATAATTGGGTATCAGGCATGGTGAATGCTAGACCATTTGTCGATGTCGAACAGATGCTAAGCACTGCCCAAGACGTGTGGTGGAAATTAGAAGAAAGTGATTTTTTACAAGCGTTTGAGGCCCATCCCAAAATCGGCAACGTTAAATCGTTGCGGGCTAAGTATGCCGATACGCATGCATTGGCAGCCAATGAACAGCACGGTGCGTCGGTAGCAGACGAGGCGGTATTAACTGCTTTGGCTGATGGTAATCAAGCCTATGAGGAAAAATTCGGTTTTATTTTCATCGTCTGTGCAACGGGTAAAAGTGCAGCAGAAATGTTGGATTTATTAGAACAACGTTTGCCCAATACCTATCAGCAAGAAATACAAAATGCGGCTGAAAATCAGGCCATGATTACGGCAATTCGTATTAATAAATTATT
>JARGOI010000516.1 GCA_029212275.1 Thalassolituus sp. | reverse complement strand
GGTGCCATATGGGGCACCAATGCGTTGAGCTGAAGACAGGGGCGAAGCTGATTAAAATCACGCAAATCGCCACGCTTGATGACCGGTAAAAAAGGCACGCGAAGATTTTTTTTGATCGCCTTCAAGCCTTCGGGTAAAGACAGTGTTGCCGTTCTGCGATTTTGCAGGCGGATATTCATCGAAATGCCATTACTGTCTGGGAATATTAAAATGCCCGTGCGTCGCACCGCAACCTCTGGGATATGTGAGAAGGTTGCAGTGAAATTAATCGGTTCTGGTAAAACAACGACTGCTTGCTTGGTGAAAAAGGTTTCGTAATCGGAATAGACTTGGCGCAAGGCAGGACTGTATACCGGTAAAAATTCCGCCACACTAAGTAGGAATTGTTTGCCCGCTTCTTTAGCTTTCATCTCCTCAATAGACCAATAGAGATCGTCAGAAATCATCTTTCCTAGTGCGTTTTCGTTGTTAACTGACTGACTCAATGGGGGCATTCCTTCAATTCAGCGTGTGAATCTACCCTGTGTTTCGTCTAATGCCAACCAAGTCATGGACCTTTTTTGTAACAGAGTTATTCAGGTGATCTGTGAATAACTCTGCGCTAATTGAGGAGCAGTGAATTATATTTTGAATTTTTTGAGCATAGTGCGTTTGCTCAGGTATTATCCTGCCTACGAGTTGTTATTTTTATCATTCATTACTTAGCTTTTTTTTGATCTAGAGGTCTTTGTGTCAATCAACGTTTCTGAAATCCGCCTCACCGAATACAGTCATGGCGCGGGTTGCGGCTGTAAAATAGCACCAAAAGTATTGGATACTATTTTAGCCACGCAGTTAACCTTACCCGACAGCCCACAATTGCTGGTGGGCAATCAATCGAAAGATGACGCTGCGGCTTACGACCTAGGCAATGGCCAAGTCGTGCTCAGTACCACCGATTTTTTTATGCCCATTGTGGACGATCCGTTCGATTTTGGGCGCATCGCTGCAACCAATGCCATCAGTGATATTTACGCGATGGGCGGCAAACCCTTGATGGCGATTGCGATTTTGGGCTGGCCGATTGATAAGCTTCCTGCCGAAGTTGCCCAAAAGGTAGTTGACGGTGGACGCCAAGCCTGTGCCGATGCGGGCATTCCTTTAGCGGGTGGGCACAGCATCGATGCGCCAGAACCCATTTTTGGTTTGGCCGTCACTGGCTTGGTTGCCAAAAATGACTTAAAACAAAACAACACCGCCAGTGCCGGTTGTCGTCTGTATTTAACCAAACCACTGGGCGTTGGAATTTTAGCAACCGCGCAAAAGAAAAAAATCCTCAAACACGAACATCGTAATTTAGCACGTGACACCATGTGCCAACTGAATACTATTGGTGAAAAGCTGGCGCACCATGCCGGCGTTACTGCTTTAACCGATGTCACTGGTTTTGGTCTAATGGGACATTTACTGGAGATGTGTGAGGGAAGCGATGTCGATGCGCTGGTCGATTATCCTGCACTACCGGTTCTTGATCCCGTCAAAGAATACATTGCCATGGGAGCATTACCCGGTGGAACACAACGCAATTTCGACAGTTATGGCAATAAGCTTGGACCCTTAACGACCGAACAGCGCGCCATCGTCTGCGATCCGCAAACCAGCGGTGGTTTATTAATTGCGGTGCGCCCAGAACATACAAACGAAATAGAAGCTTTATTGTTAGAAAACCATTGTCAGCATCGTTGCATCGGTCAGTTAATTGAAAATCAACAGCAGCCAGAGCGTGTGCGTTTAGTGTCTCAGGAAGCACCATGAGTCGTCCCGATACCGACGACTTTAAATCCCTTTTTCTTGCAGACACCCCAATGATGGATTTGCGTGCACCGCTCGAATTTGTCAAAGGTGCGTTCCCAGATACTGTCAGTCTGCCGTTGATGACTGACCAAGAGCGTGCCAAGGTGGGGACCTGCTATAAAAAATTTGGCCAAGATGCCGCCATAACATTAGGGCATCAATTAGTGCGCGGCGATATTAAAGAAGCACGCATGGCAAAGTGGTTAGCCTTTGCTAAAGCCAATCCAGAAGGTTATTTATATTGCTGGCGTGG
>JARGOI010000515.1 GCA_029212275.1 Thalassolituus sp. | reverse complement strand
TATCGGTAATGATGTTATTGGCCGCCATCAAATCTAAGATCAAATTACGACGTTGCGTGGCTCGTTCAGGGTTACGACGGGGATTATAAAACGAAGCACCTTTGACCAACCCGACCAAGGTCGCTATTTCACCGTCAGAGAGCTCTGCCAGAGGCTTACCAAAATAAAATCGTGATGCTAGACCAAAGCCATGAATTGCGCGCCGACCAGCTTGGCCAAGATAGATTTCATTGAGGTAAGTTTCGAGAATTTGCTCTTTGCTGTAGTGCAATTCCAACAACAAAGACATAAAGGCTTCTTGCACTTTGCGACTCAGCGTTCGCTCGCTCGTAAGAAAAAAGTTTTTGACCAACTGCTGAGTTAATGTCGAGCCGCCCTGAACCATACCACCAGCGCGAGCATTGGCAAGAATGGCACGAGCAATGCCCTGCAGTGAAATGCCGTGATGATCAAAAAAGTGTTGGTCTTCGGTGACAATTAAAGCAACCACCAGCTTAGGTGGAACGTCTTCGAGCTTCACCACTTCGCGATCTTCATTATGTGCGGGGAAGATCCCTCCCACGTATTGTGGCTCTAAACGAATGATGGCTTGCTCGCCTTGTTGATCTTGCAGCAACAATACCTGCCCATCACGAATGCGAAGATCTATGCGACGACTGCCCTCTTGCGCATCCCAAAAAGGAAAAGCTCGGCGATGAATGATCCAGCGATCGCCATTGCGTTGGTAAGTACCCACTTGGCCAGAGCTGGATTGTCGATAGTCGGCCCACTCTAACTCTGCTTTTAATTGGTCCACGGATAACAACAACCCCGGATACAGCGCTAGCGGCCTTGCGTAAACTTTGGCGGGTAAGCTCCATTTTTTACCATCAAATGTCGCGCGAATCTGGGCGTCTAAATACACCATCCAGACGGCGAAAAGTACTAATAGTACGGCGCCAATGGCCGCAATGCGCTTTAACCATGAAGTTTTCTTGATTGTTTTTGTGGGTTTTGGCGGACCGCTTCTTTTTTGAGAGCTCGCCCCTCCTGCCTTAGGCTTATTAACTCGCGCAGGTTTCGTTTTGTTGATACTGGGCTTACTTGCACTAGGCTTATTTGCACTGACAGAAGCCGGTTTTTTTGTGCTATTCACGGAACTGGCGGACGGTTTTTTTCTGGCCGGTGTCGAAGCTTTAGTATTCGTTTTTTTATCGGTCATGCTTTTTTGCGATGTGGATCTGGAGCTTGAACTGGAACGAGATGATGCTGCTGATTTGCGCGGTGGCTGTGTCATGAAACTATTACCTAAAAATCGTGGCGCCATGATAACAAGCTGGAGCGAGCAATCCTAATCACCATTATTTAAGTAAGTAACTAAATAAGTAACTATCATCTAAGGATTTATTTAACGGCTGGCAGGCGAAGATCCTACAAACGTTACAAAACTTTTACTGATCGTGACGATCAAATAATTTATCTGTATATTTTTTAAAATATTGCGATTATCCGCACTGATTGTCGATTCGGTTCTCAATTCCATTGCCGACCCGATTGTCGACGAGATGGTAGCCTTCACCGACCCACTTGACGTGTACCGACATAGGAGTAACGTCAAACCCCCACTGGAGAGAATTCATTATGTTTAACCCTTTATCTCGACGTCTATTGGCGGTTGCTTTAACTTTAACAGCCCCTGCTGTGATGGCCGCAGAAGAGTTACATATTTACAATTGGTCGGATTACATCGCCGAAGACACCATCGCTAATTTTACCAAAGCCACAGGCATCAAAGTAACTTACGACGTTTATGATTCGAACGAAGTACTGGAAGCAAAATTATTGGCTGGTCGTAGCGGTTATGACTTAGTTTTTCCGACCGCCCGTCCATTTGCTGATCGCGCCATTCAAGCCAAGTTGTATCAGCCCGTCGATAAAGCCGCCCTCACCAAGTATGACAATCTTGATCCTGTTATTGTGAAATCACTCGGTGATCTCGATCCGGGCAACCAATACCTAGTGCCTTACATGTGGGGCACCACCGGTATTGCCTACAAAGAACCAAAAGTGAAAGCGATTCTTGGCGATGATATGCCGCTAGACACATGGG
>JARGOI010000514.1 GCA_029212275.1 Thalassolituus sp. | reverse complement strand
AAATTCGTGGCAAAGGTAACTTGGGAATATTGGCCATCGCCAGTGAAGATCCTAATTACTACCGCAGTTCTATGGACACGCTCTTTTTAGATTACGTGGCCGACATATTAGCGCTGAGATTACCTCAGATACCCGTTAACTAAGCATCTTTCAATCCATCATTGCGGCACGTATTTTGACCATAAAACTGATCACTCTCGATTTAGACGACACTCTGTGGAATACGCGCCCCGCATTAATTGCTGCCGAAGCGGCCATGTATCAGTGGATTGAACAACACTCTCCGACCACCGCTGCTTTTTATCCGCCCGAAAAAATGCGCGAATATATGGGACAAATCGCCCTAGCCTATCCCGAATTTGCTCAGAAAGTGACGCAGCTGCGGCAAGAAACTCTGTGGCGTATTTTTATGCAAGCCGGTCATCAACGTGATGAAGCTAAGCGCCTAGGTCAACAAGCGTTCGATGTATTCTATCGCGAACGCAATCGACTGACTTTATTTGAAGGTGTGGCGGAAAATTTAGCCCAGATAGCTGATCGTTTTACGGTGATTGCGGTGACCAATGGCAATGCGGATTTACGTCTGGTCGGTATCGATCACTGGTTCGATCACATCCTGACAGCTGACGATGGTCATGCGGCGAAGCCTAATATCGAAATGTTTGAAAAAGCCCTATCCTTGGCAAGCTGTACATCTGCGCAAAGTTTACACATTGGCGATCATCCGCAAATGGATATTCACGCGGCCCAACAGGCGGGATTTCATACGCTTTGGTTTAATCCCAATCAGACTGTTTGGTCAACACAACATACACAACCCAGTGCAATGCTTACTCATTGGTCGCAGTTACAGGAATGTCTGAAGAAATTTCATTAGGATCTTGCTGAACCCCAGAAGGGTAACGAACACTCAATCCTTTGATATACGCCTTTCCAACAAATTTTTGTTGTTCCGGATCACCCAATCCAAATTGAAAGCTACTGGGTAGATAAACGCCTGAAGTTGACGTTAAAAGATCGATATCTGAGGTTAACGACCGTTCCGCGCTTTGCCACTTACCAAAATCAGTCCGATCACCGCTCACCACGATAAAATGTCGTCCTTGTTTTCTATAAGCTGCTCCAAACGCTGCGCTTTTGTCCCAGACATAATATATTGCCAGAGTATCCTTGGAGTTTTGCTCAATCGCCGTATTCCTTAAGTCATCACCTTGTTGCAGGCGCTTCGCTTGAAAATCCACTCTAAGGTATATTTGCACACCTTGCTCGGAGCCTTCGTCGACCACCCAACGCCACTCAGCCATTGGCAAATCGCCAGCAATGACAAAAGGTTGTTTAAGGCGCGCATAGCCAAACTTTGTATTAAGTTGGATAACCTCACCTTCATTAACGTCAAATTCTATATCCACAGAACATCGACGGCAGTCTTTTTGCCAATCATTCACTGTATCGGAATTCAGCAGTATGTCCGCATGAAGCAGTGGGGATAAAATAAACATCAGCAGTGTGCAAACTAAACGCTTTTTGAGCTTGGCGGTTAGACATAATCTTTTTTGATCAGTGAATTTTGTGATGAAAAACGAGGGTGTATTGACGCTTGATTGTGCGACAAAAAATAGGGGATAAAATATTTTTTGTTGAATGTAGGGAGTGAAGGTCATGATAAGCATCCTTGCAACAGGACTTAAACATTAGCACCGAATTCAACTTATACAAATAAAGACCAGTCCTTGGCCTGATTTCACCACTTTCTCTGAATCACCAATCTCTGAAAAAACAGCCCGATCAAATCGGGCGACTGCCATAGCTGGTTTGTGGTCTACGTGGCGGATCACCCAGCACATCGTCTTCAATCGTTTGAATGCGTCCGCCGCGCGACAAAAATGCTTCGACATCAGCCATCATCGCCTGACGTAGCTTTTCTTTTTCTGCAGCAGAGATCTCAACGTCGTCTGCATTCTGAGCTTTGCGCTTTGGTGCTTTTTCGCCGCTGTCTGATAATCCTATATCGTCGTTTTCATCATCGTCGATATCATCCGCATCATGAAGATCACTATCTTCTGTTTCGGCCATATCATCGAATTCATCCATC
>JARGOI010000513.1 GCA_029212275.1 Thalassolituus sp. | reverse complement strand
GTCGTCCAGATACGCAATTGCGTTTGTTTGGTAAGCCTGAAGTTAGCGGTAAGCGCCGTTTAGGCGTTGCCATGGCGCGTGCCCACAGTGTAGATGCTGCTCGTGTTCAAGCACAGGCAGTTATTGATGATATCGAGATTACTTTTTGACCTTGGCATGGGTATACAATTTGTTAGTGTTTGTAATTTGCAACGAATGTAAGATCTAACAAAAAATCGGCGTCTTATGACGATACTTTATTCCTAAAGTGCGCTATTTTTCTCGGTTAACTCTTTATAAATAAAAGGATTCTTTCATGAAAACAGCTGTTGTGACTGGTGGCAGCTCCGGTATTGGTAAGGAAACGACGAAAGCACTCGTTTCTATGGGCTACAGAGTAATCATTGCCGCTCGAAATCAAGCGAAGGGCATCGCTTTGATCGAAACGATTCAGCAAGATATCCCTTCGGCGAATATTGAGTTTCATTCTGTTGATCTATCCGATTTTTCTGCGGTTAAGCAATTTTGTCGTTACTTGAAAGAAACCTTAGATTCTCTTGAGTTATTGGTTCTTAACGCAGGTTTGTTCACTTCAAAGCTTGAGACGAATTCCACAGGGCATGAACTGATGTTTGCGAGCACTCATCTTGGTCACTTTTTGATGACGCATGAATTGATGCCATTAATGCGCGAAACTATGAAGAAAGCTTCGAGTAGCAACCCTTATCCCGTTCGTATTGTGGTTACCAGCTCGGTAGCTCACCAGTTTGCGTCTTTTGGGAATTTCTTTAAAACATTGGAAAACCCGATTAAGAATAATACTTTTTTGTTGATTCCTTTTATTAATTATGGGCGATCTAAACTTGCCAATTTGTTGTTTGTTCGTGGATTGGCGAGCAGATTAAAAGATGAAGCAATCTTGGTAAATGGATTTCATCCAGGTGGTGTGAAATCAGACATCTGGCGCGGGACCCCTTCGTTATTTAATCGTATTATTTATCCATTTTTAGTGACAGAAAAAGCGGGCGCTGAAACTCAGATTTTTCTTGCTACTGAGCCAAAATTAAATGAGAGTGGCCAGTATTTTTGTCGTAAAAAGAAAGATTTTACTAGCCCTAGAAGTCGTAATAAAAAACTTATCGACGACCTATGGACTTACAGTGAAAATGCCCTGAATATCGATTCATTTGGATTGCCTGATTAATAGATACTTGCAATAGTGTTTTTTAATACTACGAATTAATGCAAACTAATTATCAACGTTAAATTTCAGGGTTCGAATCTTCAATGATTTTATTTAAATCAAAATTTGCTGGTAGCGAAATCTATATTACTGACGCCTATACTCGTGCTTATTTAGCCATTGCAGAACAGCGTGGCTTGGATATTCATGAGTTGCTAGATCATGTCGCTGTGGAAGAGACTGAAAGTCCTGATATTGATGCCTTCGAAACGAAAAGCGACTCTAGTAAAGACAATGCTATTTACAGTATCACGGCGAATGAATATTTAACCTTGATTGAAAAGATCGTAGATAAATCAGGCAATCATGGGATTGCACTTGAGGTCGGTTTACAAATTCCACCCACAGCTTTTGGCATGGTGGGTTTTGCTATGATGAGTAGTGCTACCGTAGAATCCGCAATGGAAGTTGGCACACGTTATTGGCATCTGTTACGTGATGGCATTGCGATTAACGTAAGTATTGAAGACGATACTTGTTGTATAGAGTTTGATTTCTTCCAAGAACTGCAGGAAAAGCTTGAAAATTTAGTGCTTGAAACCTCGATGGCGAGCTGTTTTCGGGTGATTCAACTGATTTTCGGCGAGAAGTTCACATCGGAGCTTTGGCTAAAACAGCCGTCCCCTTACTATTCTGAACTCTATTTGCCCATGATTCCAAATTTGAAATACGATCAACAAAAAAATCAATTACGATTTCCGAAAGATCTTCTTTCTCTGAAAATACCAACAAGTTCCGAACTCTCTTTAAGTATGGCATTAGAAAAGTGTGAGGAAGAAAATCAGTTAATGTCTGAAAACGGTATGATTTTTCAGTTAGAACGCTATCTTAAAAAATGCGAAGGGAAATTTCCTAGCTTGGTCGAAGCAG
>JARGOI010000512.1 GCA_029212275.1 Thalassolituus sp. | reverse complement strand
ATCTTGATGCCAAAGGGCGTCTAGCGATACCGACGAAATATCGGGAACCGCTGGCGGAGCTCTGTGGCGGGCGTTTGATCGCCACGATTGATCATGAAGAAAGCTGTCTGCTGGTGTATCCCATGAACGAATGGTTGTTAATCGAAAAGCAACTGCAAGCGATGCCCAGCATGAACCCAATGGTGCGCCGCGTGCAGCGCATGATTTTAGGTCATGCCAGCGAGCTGGAGTTGGATGGCAGTGGTCGTGTGCTATTGCCATCAGAGCTGCGCGATCACGCCAGCATGGAAAAAGAAATTGTTCTGGTTGGTCAAGGCAAGCGCTTGGAAATGTGGAGCAAAGCGAACTGGGATCGTTGCCGTGAAGAGTTTTTAGCAACCGATATGAATGTCGCTGACATGCCACCCGAACTACAGAGTTTCTCATTGTGAATCTGGACGATTTTTTACACACCACCGTGCTTCTGCACGAAACCGTCGATGGGTGTGTTAACGATCCTGATGGCATATATGTCGATGGCACGTTTGGTCGAGGCGGTCACAGCCGAGTATTGCTTAGCAAGTTGTCGCCGAAAGCGCGCGTAATTGGCTTTGATAAAGACCCATTGGCAATTGCCAGTGGCGAAGAGCTGGCAAGCGAAGATGCACGTTTTTCGATAGTGCAAAACAGCTTTGCTGACATGCGCAGTGTACTAGCCGCGCTAGGCATAGAAAAAGTAAACGGTATTTTGCTCGACCTTGGCGTTTCTTCTCCGCAATTGGATGACGCCGAGCGTGGTTTTAGTTTTATGCGTGATGGTCCGTTGGACATGCGCATGAATCCAGACGCTGGCATCAGTGCCGCAGAATGGGTTGCCACCACCAGTGAAGGTGAAATGGCTCGGGTATTAAAAGTGTATGGCGAAGAGCGGTTCGCAAAACGCATGGCGCGTGCTCTGGTGCTTGCTCGTACTGAAAAGCCAATTACCCGTACCAGTGAATTAGCAGAAATTATTAAAGTGGCCAATCCCGCTTGGGAAAAGCACAAACATCCAGCAACACGTGCATTTCAGGCGATTCGCATTGCTATCAATAACGAGCTGGGTGACTTGGAAGGTGTGCTTAACGACAGCGTCGATTTACTTGCGGCGGAGGGTCGATTGTCAGTCATCAGTTTTCACTCGCTCGAAGACCGCATGGTGAAACGCTTTATTCGTGCACAAGAAAAAGGTCGAGATGTACCCATTGGCTTGCCGCTCAGAGAAGATCAGTTGGGCAAAACTATGAAGAAAATAGGCAAGGCCATAATGCCAGGCCAAGAAGAAATTCGTCGTAATCCTCGCGCTCGCAGTGCGGTATTACGCATCGCCGAACGTTTGGTGTGATCTAAATGAAGGCGGGAAGCTTGTGAATTGGTTGCAACCACTATTGTGGATCGCGGTTGTGGTAACCGCCATTGCTCAAGTCTCTGCAGTGCAATCGCATCGTGACTTATTGCAAGTATGGCAACAAGCGGATGCAACGCGACAATCATTAATGCAAGAACACAACCGTTTGGTGCTGGAAAAAAGCACATTGATGTCGCACAGCCGGATAGAGCGTCAAGCGCGTAAAGAATTACACATGCAAGTTCCACGACATACACAGGTGTTTCGCTAATGAAACCAGTTGATGACGCAATCACAGTAAGCATTCAACGTTGGCGTTTTGCGCTCGTGTTGGGCGTGTTCGCGTTGCTGTTGGCGGTAATTGCTGGTCGCTTAGTGATGTTGCATACCATCGAACAACCTTTCCTGTTTGAACAAGGTGAAAAACGTACTGTTCGCAGCGAAACCCAAGTGGCAAGTCGTGGCATGGTCACCGACCGCTTTGGCCAACCATTGGCAGTCAGTACACCGGTGGTGAATTTGTGGGTGAATCCGCAACAAGCCAACGTCGATGAAGTCGCTGATCTAGCCAAAGAAATGGGCTTGAAGCGCAGTGAGTTATACGGGGATGTGGTTCGTGCTAAGCGCCAAGGTCGCTCGTTTTATTACATCAAACGTCAAGTGCAACCTGATGTTGCACAGCGCTTATTAAAACGACGCATTGCCGGTGTGTACGGTGAAGATGATTTTCGAC
>JARGOI010000511.1 GCA_029212275.1 Thalassolituus sp. | reverse complement strand
ACATTACATACGGCAGCAAATATGTTTTCGCTGCGACCGGGTTGTTCTCGTTCCCATTGCTGCAACATGTTTTTAATGTTTTGTCGTTGTAGGTTTTCTTGCGAACCACACAAATTACACGGAATGATCGGAAATTGCTGCTCGGTCGCGTAACGCTCGATGTCTTTTTCTTTGCAGTAGGCCAGAGGTCGAATCAGCACATGCTTTTTGTCATCACTCAACAATTTAGGGGGCATGGCTTTAAGCTTGCCGCCGTGAAACATATTTAAGAACAAGGTTTCAATTATGTCGTCGCGATGATGCCCTAAGGCAATTTTATTGGCGCCAATGGATTCGGCAAAACCGTACAAGGTGCCACGACGCAAGCGTGAACATAAGCCACATGTGGTCTTACCTTCAGGAACGATTTCTTTGACAATGCTGTAGGTGTCTTTTTCAACAATATGAAATGGCACACCTAACGCCGTCAGGTACTCTGGCAAAATATGTTCTGGGTAGCCGGGCTGCTTTTGATCCATGTTGACCGCGATTAACTCGAAGTTAACCGGCGCGCTCTTCTGCAAACTCAATAAAATGTCGAGCATGGTGTACGAATCTTTGCCGCCGGACAAACACACCATCACCTTATCGCCATCTTCGATCATGGTGTAATCTTCAATTGCTTTACCAACGTTGCGACGCAGACGCTTGTGCAATTTATTGGAATCGGTTTTGGCTTTACGCTCAGCCAACGAGCTGGCGATGACGGGGGCAGAATCGTTCATAAGTAACCTCACAGAGTGCGAGCGCTTTATAACAGAATGGGGCGTTAAGAGAAACCTTACGGGGTGATTGAGACATGGAAAAGATTAAAAATTAAGCAGCCTCGGTGGTAATTGCAATCAGTTCTTTGTGGCGTTCAACAAAGTCTTCGATACTTTTATCGTTTCGGGGATGGTAAAACTGCTTCCACAATTCACCTAATTGACGGACCGAAGGATGAGCAGGGAGTTTGAAATTAGGTTGTCGCACGTACGCTAACCATGCCAATGCGGCGGCGTAACGTAAATTGGTCGCCAGTTCAGCATGTGGGTCGTTTAAAAATTCACGTTGGCTGGCCATACCTCTTACTTGGCTGGCCAAATCGGCACGCATGGCAAGGTAGTCGTCCCAGATGTTGCGATGAGTTAAACCGTGCATACGAAATAAGCCAGAGCCACGTTGGCTTTGACTTTTTAGGGTCATTCCTAACGACGATTCAATGGCCGCGGTGGCCAGCAGCAATTGTTCAGCTGCGGGATCATTCACTCCCATCTTCGTCAACGTCGGACGAATGACGTAATTCAGTATATCTTCTGCCGCTATGCCCATGTTATGCCTCTAAAACCACTGCTAATTATCAATATCTGTCGATTACTTTCCTTCCGTTGAATATAACGCAAAATGCATACCTAAATATTAGCACTCGCTGATTATCTGTCCTAACTATCGCGTGTCGAAGTGTAACCGTCACCACAAGATCTGTAACTCACTTGTCATATAAACATCTGGTAAAGGGCAAACCACGTCCAAAATCCATAGCCAATTAATATCAGACCAGCAAAGGAACGTACCTTGGTGTTGCGCAATATTTTGGCCAGAGCGGTGGACAATAACGTAGCAGAGACCAACGCTGGTAAGGTACCTAGACCAAAGGCAAACATGCAAATCATTCCATCAATCGGATCGCCATTGGCCGCTACCCAGCTGAGCGTGCTGTAAATTAATCCACAGGGTAGCCATCCCCACAATGCCCCTAGCAGAAATTGACTAAGTGGATCATTGCGACCTAAACGACGCTGAGCTAAGGGTTGAATAAACTTCCAAACACCTTTCCCTAACGCTTCTGCGCGGGTGATCCAACTTGCCCAACCGGCAATATATAACCCCATCATGATCAACATCAGACCGGCCAATCCACGCAACACCAGCATAAAAACCATGTGTTGTGATTGCAGCCACAACCCCAGTAGTCCTACCAAACCACCGGCAAGGGTGTAACTGGTAATACGACCAAGATTGAACAGCAATGCCGCTCGCAAGCGATGCTCGCCAGCCTGTTGTCCTGCGGCTGCCGCTAT
>JARGOI010000510.1 GCA_029212275.1 Thalassolituus sp. | reverse complement strand
ATTGAGTTTCTGTTCGGCATCGCCCCAGCGTTTGAGCGCTTCTTGTTCCTCACGTTGAGAAATATTCAAAACCACCGCCAAACGCTTAGCACGAGGGTGGCGATAATTATTTTCGCCCTCACTCATGAGCCATTACCAACACCAAACAAACTGGCCAGCGCTTGTTGGCTGGCCGCCAACGACGCACCTTCGGTTAATCCTTGGCGCAACATATCTTTGATCATTGGAACACGTTCAATGGCGACATCCAGCACTTGATCGGTGCCCGCTTGATAGGCGCCGACCGCCACCAAATCTTGATTTTGACGATAATGCGACAGCAATCGTTTACACAATTGCGCTTGCTGCAGCCAATTGGCATTGACGACTTGAGGCATCACCCGACTGACCGATGCCTCAACATCAATCGCTGGATAATGACCTTCTTCGGCTAAACGTCGTGATAACACAATGTGGCCATCCAAAATAGCGCGACTGGCATCAGCAATAGGATCTTGCATGTCGTCGCCTTCACTTAACACAGTATAAAAAGCGGTAATTGAACCGCCGCCCTCTTTACCATTACCCGTGCGTTCCACCAATTTTGGTAGTTTATTAAACACCGACGGTGGATACCCCTTGGTCGCAGGAGGTTCGCCAACGGCCAAAGCGATTTCACGCTGTGCTTGGGCATAACGTGTGAGCGAATCCATCAGCATTAATACATTTTTATTTTGATCACGAAAATACTCAGCCACTGCGGTGCAATAATTCGCTGCGCGCAAACGCATTAACGGCGAATCATCCGCAGGGGAAGCAATCACCACCGCGCGTTTTAATCCTTCTGGTCCAAGAATTTCATCGATAAATTCTTTTACTTCTCGACCCCGTTCGCCAATCAGACCAACCACTACCACGTCTGCATTGGTAAAGCGCGTCATCATACCCAGCAACACACTTTTACCAACCCCAGAGCCTGCAAATAAACCAATACGTTGTCCTCGACCTACCGTCAGCAACGCGTTAATAGCACGAATACCAACATCGAGTGTTTCCCGAATAGGCGCTCTCTGTAAGGGATTAATATAACGCCCTTGCAGGTGTCCTTTCTCAGTATTAAACAGCGGGCCATTCATATCCAAAGGTCGACCAGCACCGTCTAACACACGTCCCAGTAAAGCATCGCCAACTGGTACATCCGCTTCGCCTTGTAATGGCCAAACACGCGCACCGGGTCGCAGACCTTCCACTTGCTCAATCGGCATTAAGAAAACACGGTGCTCGTCAAACCCCACCACTTCCGCTTCGACATCGTCATCGTGACGACGCTCGACTCGGCAACGATCGCCCACTTTAACGTCTAACCCTACCGCTTCTAGCGTCAACCCCACCATGCGTGTTAGCCGTCCACTGACACGTGGTTGATAGCTTGAATCAATCTTTATATCTTGCCACTTCTGGCTAAGCATGATCGTTACCTGATGAATTGGGATCGGTATTGTTGTAATTGTTAGCTTGGGTATTAGTGTGATTATTGGCTTGTGTATTGGTGTTATTAGCTTGGGTATTGGTGTTGTTGGCTTGGGTATTGGTGTTGTTGGCTTGGGTATTAGTGTCCGCATTAACGTGACTGAAAGTCGTTGGTTCTGGCGTAGAATCCATATTTTCTGCAACCGAGTCTGCAGATTCTTGCGATAATAATTGATCTGCTTCGCTGGTCGATAACAACGTCATTGCTAAATCATTTAGTAAGGTATTTAAATGATCTCGTGCAGAAAATTCCGCCAGCGAATGCACACTTTCAACTCGACACTCACCGGCAGTTAAATCATCAGCCACAGCCACTGGCATATTGGTTAATTCATTTGATAGTGTACTTTGAAAAAGCGCCATGTCCGCTTGAGACAACCAAATACGTTGTGCTTTTTCACCTTCCGGCATGGCTTTGATTGCTGCATGAACAAACTGATTTATTGATTCTGCACCCGTGCGTAATTCGTGTGCAACAACCTGTTCGCAGACACCCACGACCAAACCTGTTAGCACTTCAGGTAAAGCCTGATCGCGTTGTTCGATAACACTGTTTAAATTATCAATAATTTGTTGAAGACGAGTGACTTCTGCATCGACTT
>JARGOI010000051.1 GCA_029212275.1 Thalassolituus sp. | reverse complement strand
TGCAAACGCGCCGTGCTGATAATAAAGGCTTAACGCGTCCCGAATTGTCGGTACTCATTTCTTACACGAAAGCCGATTTAAAAGAACGCTTAAATACCGATACCATCACGCAAGATCCACATATATCTGCCATGGTAGCGACCGCGTTTCCAGATGCACTGGCGGCCAAATTTGCCGAACCCATGAAGAACCATCGCTTGCATCGTGAAATCATTGCGACGCAATTAGCCAATGACATGGTGAACTTTATGGGTATCACCTTTATCAGTCGAATGAAAGAATCCTCAGGTGCCACGGCGTCGGATATTGCCCGAGCGTATGTGACAGCGCGTGATATTTTTGGTCTGAAAGCGCATTGGCAAGAAATTAATGCACTGGATTACAAGATCAGTACCAAGCTGCAAGAAACCATGATGTTGGAATTAATGCGTTTAGTGCGTCGTGCGACACGCTGGATTCTCAGAAATCGTCGTAACTTAGGCAGTATTGCCGATGAGGTTGCATTTTTTGCCCCAGCGCTTGCTGCCATTACCAATAAGTTAGGCGATACCTTACGTGGGGATGCGCTGGAAACTTGGCAAGTGGCATATCAGCAACGTGTTGATGCCGGTGTACCGCAATCTTTGGCTGCGTTTACCGCGGGTGCCAGTGAATTGTACGCTTCGCTAGGTATTATCGAAGCAGCATCTCGCAGTCAGCGTGATCCTGCGTTGGTCACACAAGCCTACTTTGGTATTGGCGAGCATTTATCGTTGAATTGGTTCTTAGCGCAAATCAATGCATTGCCTGCCAGTAACTACTGGGAAGCCATGGCACGCGAGAGTTTCCGCGATGACTTGGATTGGCAGCTAAGTCGTTTAACCGTTGGTATTTTAGATATATGCCAAGATGGTGAAGATTTATTAGAAGCCATTACTCGATGGGAAGAATCGCAAACGTTGTTGGTTAACCGTTGGAGAAACATTCTGCAAGAATTGAAGAGCACCGATTCGGTGAGCTTCCCAATGATTGCAGTCGCCCTTCGCGAGTTGCTTGATTTGGCCATGGCCAGTCAAGATAAAGCCCTACCAGTTTAAACGACTCAACCTTAGCAAGCTGTACAGTCGGAAAAGCGCTCATTGTTGAGCGCTTTTTTTTTTGCATACTATATTTCCAACCTGTTGTTTTTAAGTGCTATATTTCGAAACAGAATTACAAACTTCACCATAAGAGGCGGGCGTGACCAAAGCCATTACTGTTTCGCTAAACATCAGTGCCAGCGAGTATCAACGCTATTATCGCGGCAGTGTTGCGCATGTGTTGGCAACCACGGCTGAAGGCTTGAAAGTACGCTTTCCAGCCAATGTGTTGCAAAAGATGGTCACCCACGATGGTATTCGTGGTCGTTTTACTATTATGTTTGACGACAACGGTCGTTTCTTACAGATACAGCGCCTCGACTGACCGTCATCCCTGCCTATTTGCTCTGTAAACCTCTATAATGCTCCCACTTTTTTATCGCTCACCTTTGACCGTTCACTTTGGGGAAACTTATGCTTTGGTACCGTCTTGCTCGCAGTATTCTATTTCGTATGGACGGCGAGACCTCCCACGAATTGGGCTTAAAAGCATTAGGCAAAGCCGAGCAATTGGGTGTTTTGGGCATGCTCTCGCCCAATGTGGCGGCTAAACCGGTGACCGTAGCCGGTATTACTTTTCCTAACCCCGTTGGTTTGGCGGCTGGCCTAGATAAGAACGGTGACTTCATCGATGCCTTTGCACGGTTAGGCTTTGGTTCGATTGAAATTGGTACTGTCACTCCGCGTCCGCAGCCCGGTAATCCAAAACCACGTTTGTTTCGATTGCCGGAACAGTGCGGCATTATTAATCGCATGGGCTTCAACAATAAAGGCGTCGATCATCTTGTTGCACAAGTGAAGAAAGCGAATTTTAACGGCGTGCTCGGCATTAATATTGGTAAAAATTTCGATACGCCGGTAGAAAAAGCCACCGACGATTATTTGATTTGTTTAAATAAAGTGTATGAATACGCCAGCTACATTACGGTCAATATTTCATCGCCCAATACTCCCGGTCTGCGCACTTTGCAGTACGGCGACTCTTTGCGTGATTTACTTAACCCGTTAAAAGCGCGTCAACTTGAATTGGCAGAGCAGCATGGTTATAAACCCATGTTTGTGAAAATTGCACCGGACATGAGCGAGGCAGAGGTTGTCACCGTTGCCGAGACGCTGGTCGAGTGCGGTATTGATGGTGTGATCGCCACCAACACCACGCTATCCCGCGAAGGTGTCGAACAGGCTAAGCATGGTCAAGAAGCGGGTGGGCTGTCAGGCGCGCCGGTAGAAACGCTGTCGACTGAAACCATCGAACGCTTGTCTGAAGTACTCAAGGGTCGTCTGCCAATTATCGGCGTTGGCGGGATATTGGACGGTGCCGGTGCGTTAGAAAAACAGCAAGCAGGTTCATCATTAGTGCAAATATACTCGGGCTTTATTTATCGTGGTCCGGCCTTAATCAAAGAATGTGTGGATGCTTGGCAAGCATAAGCGTTGAGCTTAAGAAATTGGTAAAACAGAAAGTCTAAAATGCCAATAAAGTAATAAAAGACTAGAAAGACATAAAGAAAACCCGGCTAAGCCGGGCGGGCACCTCGGAGTAAGGTGCGAAAAAGTATCTGGGTAAAGCAAAATTTGTGTGCGATGTGGTTAAACCACCATTCGATGAATTCCTGAAACACCTGTGTAACCATCCCAATTGTCGGCTCGTCCTGCTCGCCATCCGGACATCCAATAATCGTGCAGTGGGCCTGCGGGTGGGGCTAAATCTTTGGAGCGGCGTTCGAGTCCTGCGCGATAACCTCGTGCGTAAGCTCTTTCTTGAATATCGCGTTTCTGTTTCTTCATAGATTACATCCTCGCTTTATTAACTTGAATGCGGCCACACGTGAAACTGACCACAGGTATGTTGTACCGTGACATAATAGGGTTTGTTAACGATTAATTTCTTCTAAAGCGGATGGTTTTAAAATCATTCAGCTATTTATAAAGGCATAACGAGAGTCGATGGAACCAACAATGGAACATCAAGAAGACAACGCCACCCAATCTTGGGTCGCGATTTGCGCGAAAGGCATAGAGGCGCTAGTTGCTGATGAGATCAGGCAGTTCGGCGGTGTGGTGCTCAAAGAGTCGCCTGCAAACGTCCAATTTACTGGCGATTTACAAGTCGCTTACACAGTTTGTTTGTGGTCGCGACTGGCCAGTCGGGTATTGCTGCCATTGTTGGAAAACGATGTCGATAACACAGTGGACAATGTAGGCCAAATGTACGACATCGCGAAATCAATTGATTGGCCAGCGATTTTTCCGGTCGATGCGACCTTCAGAATCGACTTTCATGGTTTGAATGATTTCATCAAAAATACCCAATTTGGTGCACAAAAAGTAAAAGACGCCGTAGTCGATCGTTTTCGCGAAACCACTGGCGAACGTCCGTCGGTGGATAAGGCTGGTGATCTTCGCATCGAAGCCCAGCTGCGCAAGGGCAAACTCTTTTTGTATCTCAATATTTCTGGTGATAGCCTGCATCGCCGTGGTTATCGCTTACAACCGGGCAAAGCGCCATTAAAAGAGAACTTGGCAGCCGCCTTGTTGATTCGTGCCGGTTGGCCCGAGCGTGCCGCTCGTGGCGAGCATTTTGTCGATCCTATGTGTGGATCTGCAACCTTTGTGATTGAGGCGGGTTTGATGGCGGCTGACGTCGCTCCGGGGCTTAATCGACAAGGCTGGGGATTTGATCGCTGGAAAGGGCATCAGCGCAAGCTGTGGCTCGGCTTAGTAGATGAAGCGCGTCAGCGCCGCACCGCAGGCTTGCAAGGCTTAAACAATCGTTTGTACGGGTTTGATATCGACAGCGATCAACTCGCCGCGGCGCAAAAGAACGTAGAACGTTCGCTATTGGGCAATAAAATTCATTTAGAACGCCGTGACATCACCGAGTTGCGCATTCAAAAAGACGTGATGGCTCAAGGCGGCTTATTGATGTGTAACCCGCCTTACGGTGAACGTTTAAGCGAATTGCCACAGCTAGCGCCTTTGTATCAACAACTGCACGATGCAGCCATGCGCGTGCCTGAGTGGCCGCTGGTGGTGTTTACCGGCAACTTAGATTTGTCGCGCGCGATACGTCGTCCGCTGGATAAGCAGTATCGTTTTTCTAACGGTCAGATTGAAACCAAGCTTTTGGTGTTTGGCCCTGCCGATGAGCGTTCTTCGTTGCCACAACCCAGCGCCATTCGTGGCCCAGTCGAAGCCTTTGCTAATCGCCTGAAAAAGAACATGAAAAACCTGAGTAAATGGACCAAGCGAGAAAACGTGCATTGCTACCGCATGTACGATGCGGATTTACCAGAATACGCCGTGGCAGTAGACCGTTACGAAGACTGGCTGCATGTGCAAGAGTACGTACCACCGAAATCGATTGATCCGGCAATGGCCGAGCGCCGTTTACTGGATGTATTAGCTGCTTTGCCAGAAGTGACCGGCACTCCTGCTGACCACATTGTACTGAAGCGCCGTGAGCGCCAAGTCGGCAAAAAGCAATATGAAAAACGTAGCAGCGAGACGCAAGAAAAACGCACCATGGAAGTTCGCGAAGGCGCCGTTAAACTATTCGTCAATTTGCGTGACTATTTGGATACCGGTTTATTTTTAGACCATCGTCCAACGCGTTTGGACATTGCCGAACGTGCCGCCAATAAAAAGTTTTTAAACCTGTTTTGCTACACCGCCACCGCCAGTGTGCATGCGGCAGTCAATGGCGCGCAGTGCACCAGTGTGGATATGTCTCGCACCTACATTAATTGGGGACGTGATAATTTCCGTTTAAATAATATAGACCCCGATAAACATAACTTTATTCAAGCCGATTGTTTGCAATGGTTGAAAGAAGATCAGGGGAGTTATGACGTGATTTTTATGGACCCACCGACCTTCTCAAACTCTAAGCGAATGGAAGGGGTGTTGGATATTCAGCGCGATCATGCAGATTTAATTCGCATGGCCATGGCTCGGTTAGCACCGCAGGGTTTGCTTATTTTCTCAAACAACTTACGTAAGTTTGAGCTAGATACGGAAGCACTGAGCGATTTGAAAATTACCGACGTGAGTGCCAAATCGGTACCGTTTGATTACGCCCGCCGTGCCAATATCCATCAGTGTTTTCACATCAGCGCGAAGTGATTTTCACACGATAGATTAAAACCAACAGCTGCTTACCCAAAGGTATTGCAGCTGTCGGTGTCTCCGCTTTTTAAGCCTGTTTTAAACCACTGTACGCGTTGTGCTGCTGAGCCATGAGTAAATGAATCGGGGCTCACGGTGCCGCGACTTTGCTTTTGCAAGGTATCGTCGCCGATGGCACTGGCGGCATTTAGGCCTTCTTCAATATCTCCGGATTCTAATAGCTGACGCGAATTATCGGCGTGATGTGCCCATACCCCAGCAAAGCAATCGGCTTGCAGCTCTTGTTTTACCGATAATTTATTACTTTCTAACGTGCTCATCTGACGTCGAGCAGCGTGCACTTTTTCCGAAATGCCTAACAAGGTTTGCACATGATGCCCAACTTCGTGAGCGATCACATACGCCTGGGCAAAGTCTCCGGGCGCGTTGAGCTGATTTTTCAGTTGATCGTAAAAGCCCAAGTCGATATAAACCTGCTGATCACTAGGGCAATAAAAAGGACCCGTCGCCGACTGTGCCATGCCGCAAGCGGAACTGACACTGTTGCGGAAAAGCACCAGTTTGGGTTCTTTATAGGTTAAGCCTTTGGCGCGGAAAATAGCCGTCCAGGTTTCTTCGGTATCCGCCAACACCACCGACACAAAATCCACCAACTTTTTTTCACTTGGGGATTGTTGCACGTTTTGATCGGCGTTCTGATTCGTGGCAGAAGGAGAGTTTTGCAGCCCCAAAAGCCCACCCAAATTACCGGTAAACAAACCATAACCAAGTACCGCGATACCTGCGATGATGGTGCCTTTTGGCCCTAATATTCGATACACCAAAGGGATTAAACGCAATAAACTGCCTGCGGCGCCCATACCTGCCATGGCCGGTCTGCTGTTGGAACGTCGATCTTCAATATTTTGGCTTTTACGTCTTCCTTCCCAGCGCATGGTGATTCTCTGTAAATTGGTTTATTTCGTTGGCGCTGAGTTTACCAGAGCTTTGACTTAACCTTTATAAACAATGCCGAGTTGCTCTTCGGCGGCTTTGATCAATGCATCATCTAATGGCGGTGGCGTCACATCAACACCTTCGCGCATGGCTTTATTGATGATTTTTAACGTTTCAACGCGCGCGTACCATTTATGATTAGCGGCCACCGTATGCCATGGCGAAGTTTCGGTAGAGGTATAACGAAACATATCGTTAATGGCGTTTTCGTATTCCGGCCACTTGTCGCGATTGCGAATGTCGTCGAGGGTTAATTTCCATTGCTTTTGCGGGTTGTGAAGGCGTTCGCTAAAACGTTTTAATTGTTCTTCTGGAGTAATGTGCAAAAACATTTTAATGATTCTTACGCCATCGTCGGTGAGCATGCGTTCGAACTCATTAATTTCTTGATAGGCCCGCTGCCATTCAGTGTCTTTGGCATAACCTTCAATTCGTTCAACCATCACTCGTCCGTACCAAGAACGATCAAAAATAGCGATGGTGCCTTTGGCGGGTAATTTATTTTGGAATCGATATAAATAGTGTTTGCCTTGCTCTTCGGGCGTGGGCGCCGAAATGGGATACACCTGATAGCCGCGGGGGTCGAGCTTTTCGGTGATGCGACGAATGGCGCCACCTTTACCGGACGCATCCCAACCCTGAAATACAACGATGGCGCGTCGGCCTTGATGATAATAGGCCTGTTGAACTTCAGATAAGTCTTTTTGCTGCTTCTTTAATTCGTTTTCGTAATCGTCCTTGTCTTTAATAACTGCTTTCTCCATGTCCACTTGATCCAGACATGGCGGATTTTTTTCTATTTCTATAGGGCTTGGGAGATGCATAAGGCAGTATTCTCAATCAGTTTTAGCGGTAAATAGTAACCTATTGCAGGTCTACATAGTGCAGTCATCTTGCCACTGCTTTCAATATGGCAAGCTTCAGAAATACCACATTACAAAGTGCAGTGAGAACAATGTCATCATTGCTTAATTTGGCACCAAAATAAGACAATATTAAAATATTGCACCAATATAATTCATAATTCGTTTATCCTCTCAATTAATCAGTCTGTCTTGATGAATGTTTTTGCATCGAATTGGAACAAAACAGCCTTGTTTTGCGTCATTATCGAGCGTAAACCGCCTGGTTGGTGACAAAGTTGACAATTTTGGTACGATTCCTGCTTCCAAATAGCGCTTGTTTAATCAGGCGTTAACAAATTTAAAATCAGAGGACTACCCGTGGATACGATTGATGTAAGCAGCATTAACTCTGCTGTGGAAACACTGATGAGCAGTGCCAACACCATGTTCATTTTATTAGGTGCCATCATGGTATTGGCAATGCACGCTGGTTTCGCTTTTTTAGAAGTGGGTACCGTGCGTCATAAAAACCAAGTGAACGCACTGGTCAAAATTATCACTGATTTTGGTGTCTCAACCATCGCGTATTTCTTTATTGGTTATCAAATTGCCTATGGTTTCGATTTTTTTGCCAGCGCCGCCGACCTCACCCAGAACAACGGCTACGACCTAGTTAAATTCTTTTTCTTACTGACCTTTGCTGCGGCGATTCCGGCCATTGTGTCGGGTGGTATTGCCGAGCGCGCTAAGTTTTATCCAATGTTGCTGGCATCCGTGTTGATCGTAGCGTTTGTATATCCCTTCTTTGAAGGCATTATTTGGAACGGTAACTACGGCTTTCAAAGCTTGTTAGAACAACGCTTCGGCGCTGGTTTTCATGACTTTGCGGGATCGGTGGTCGTGCATGGCGTTGGCGGCTGGATTGCCTTTGCTGCTGTTGCCTTGTTGGGTGCGCGTAAGGGACGTTATCGCGATGGCAAAGTAATAGCGTTTGCGCCGTCTAATATTCCCTTTCTTGCTCTAGGGGCATGGATTTTAACCGTCGGTTGGTTTGGCTTTAACGTGATGTCTGCACAAACCTTGGACGGAATTTCGGGCCTAGTAGCGGTGAACAGCTTAATGGCCATGGTCGGCGGCATTGTCGTTGCCATGATTGTTGGCAAAAAAGACCCAGGCTTTATTCATAACGGCCCGTTAGCCGGATTAGTGGCGGTGTGTGCCGGTTCCGATGTTATGCATCCGATTGGTTCGTGGATAGTCGGTGGCATTGCTGGTGGCTTATTTGTGTGGGTATTTACCTTGGCGCAGAACAAATTTCCTAAGTTTGATGACGTGCTTGGGGTTTGGCCACTGCACGGTTTGTGTGGTGCTTGGGGTGGTATTGCCGCGGGTATTTTTGGCAGCGAAGCGCTGGGCGGTTTAGGTGGCGTGAGCATGATGTCGCAGTTAATCGGCACGGCTGCAGGTATTCTCGTCGCGCTTATTGGTGGCTTCTTAGTCTATGGCTTAGTGAAAATGTTGTCTGGTTTGCGCTTAAGCGAAGAAGAAGAATTCAATGGTGCCGATTTATCGATCCATAAAATTGTATCGACCAGCGAAGACTGATTTTTGCGCTTGGTAAAAATGATAGAGTTAAGAAACCCGCAGCGGCGGGTTTTTTTGTGGGTGTTATTTGTGAATTTAACTGCATGAAAAAATACAGCGATAAATCAATTGGTTATCGATATCGAAAAAGTGATAGTGCGCAAATTGTAAAGAGTGCTTGGTGTGTAAACGCGCATGCGCGCTTACACACCGGTCAATAAGGTAAAGAACGGTACTTTTAATTGCTAAAACAGCAGGTTAGACTCAAAACAAATAAGGGAAGCGAAGCGTCAAAACGCGCATGCGCATGAATAAACTGTTAGAAGTCATGAAATTAAATCGTTCTAAATTAAAACTCGGATGTATTTTGGGAACCCTAGCGTTCTGTATTTTGCTCCCTACTTTATTCTTATCCAAACCCGCGTTTGGACCTGAGGCTTTAGAGAGTATTGTTGAGCCAATTTCTGTTGTTTCCATTTTTACTTTTGGCTTAATTGGGTTTTATCTATTTATAATGGGCCCAAAGCCAAATGGACCAATAGGTTGGTTTCTTTATGCAGTATTCAATATTTTATATGCTTACATAATTACTTGGCTTTATCTTGGCGGTTATTACAAAGAACATAGGTTGGATGAATGAACCAAAGACATCTAACAAACAAAGGCAGAATTGCCCTTCGGGCAGGACGGCTTCGCCGCCTCTGCTTTGGGCGTTACATTTCTCGGTGCCATATAGGGAGTTAGGGTGAAAACATATAAATACTTGGGGAATGTATCTGCGGAGTGTTTCCTCAAAGACCAAACAATAAGATTTTCTCAGCCCAAAGCATTTAATGATCCGTTCGAATTACAGCCAGAATTTCATGTATTGGATAAGGAATTTATTGAGGGTGAGGAGCGTCCATGCCAGTTCGTTATACATGGACACCAATCTTCTTATGAGAAGTATCTTCTGACCAACCACACGGCAGGAACTCAATCACGTAAATTAGATGGAAAGAACATCTTCTCGCAATTGAATGAGAAAATTGGCATCTTGTGTCTTACACAAGCAGAAACACTTATGCCAGCGAACTTCCTAATGTGGGCGCACTATGCTGAGTCACACCAGGGCATAGTGATTGAGTTTAAGCCAGATAGTGAATTCATCAAAAATTCTAGTCCAGTTCACTATCTTCCTCGTAGGCCAATTATTGATGCGAAGCTTTTGTATGAAAATGAGTATGTGGCTATCGAAGATCTGTATTTTAAATCTGATATTTGGTCCTACGAAAATGAGATTAGAATAACCAAGGCATTGTCTGAATGTAACAATCTAAATATCAAAGATGCATTGGGAAATGAAATATACGTTTCCGAAATCCCACTCGACAGTATTAAATGCATCTATTTAGGTTGCAATTCGAGTGATAGCATTAAATCAGAAGCTATTAAACTCCACCAATCATCAGGCACTAATATCGTCTTCTTAAAAGTGCATGATGAAGAGTATAAGCTAATACCTTATACCAATCTTGGTGGTACTTGGTCAGATATTTACAAAACCAGCGAACAGCTACTGTTCGATAGAGAAAAAATGTAACAAGTGGCTGCTAGGGACTGCATTACGCTACGCTCCATGCAGCCCCAGCCCCAGAGCCAGGCGTTAACTGCACAAGGAAGATATGAGCATCGAATACAAAATCAATGAGCTAGTAACTACCGATCAATTCATTGAACTGCTGGTCAACTCAACTCTGGGTGAGCGCCGCCCGATTGATGATAGGCACTGCATGGAAGGTATGATCTCTAACAGCAACCTAACAGTCAGCGCCTGGTCTGGTAGTAAACTTGTCGGCATAGCTCGAAGCATGACGGACTTTCACTATGCCTGTTATCTCTCTGATTTGGCCGTAAGTAAAAATCATCAAAAATCCGGCATTGGTAAGCAGCTTCAAATTCTCACACAAGAGCAACTCGGCCCCAAATGTAAACTTATACTCATTGCTGCTCCAGCAGCCAATCAGTATTACGAGCATATTGGTTTTAACCTCAATCCACGCTGCTGGGTACTTGATCGTGAATCGAGCATCAGCAGTCAACAAACAAAGGCAGCCGACGCAAAAAACGCGCGGCTGCTTTGAGCGTTAAATGGATATTAGTTAAAGTGAACAAACTTAAGGTTGGTGATACAGGTTCGTATTCGCAGCTCAAAGGTATTATCAAGACAGTCTTAATATGCGAGAAGGCTTTAAAAGTGTGCTCTAAATTTCACCGATAATTCTGCATAGTTGTTTTAGAAAGAGTGCGTGAGAAATCACATTAATTTCATGCAAAAAAGTATTTTTTGAACGTAACGATTTTTCAGAGAATTCTAAGTTAACTAATCAAGACAGTCTCAATATGAGAGAAGGCTTCAAAGTTGTGCTCTAAATTTCACAGATAATTTCTCATAGCTATTTTAGAAAGAGTACGCGAGAAATTACTTAAACTTCAGGCAAAAGACTGATTTTTAAAAATGGCTACATCTCAGAGAATTCTGATAAAGATTGATTAGCTAAATGTTAGATTTTTGAGGTTAGCATTTGTGATGACCGTGCATGGTCCAATAACGTAGACAGTCTCAATATAAAGATAACTTCAAAAGTGTGCTCTAAATATACCGATGAAATTTTCACTACTGTTTTAGTTTTATTGCATAAGAAATTACTTAAATTTCATGCAAAAGAGTGTTTTTTGAACGCAACGAATTCTCAGAGATTTCTGATTAAGATTGATTAGTTAAATGTTAGGTTTTTGA
>JARGOI010000050.1 GCA_029212275.1 Thalassolituus sp. | reverse complement strand
GGGGTAATACGATCTTTGGTTTCCATGTACTGATCGAATTTAACTTGGCACTGCTCTTGAGCCGCAACCAAAGAAGAGCGCATAGCTTCGGGGTTAACTGGCTCTGGAGCAAATAGGTCAAACTCATCTATTTCTTGAGAGTTGCTTTCACGGATCAACCTTGCAAGCTCTTCATCAATGTTTACGTTGATATTGCAGCTTGGTTCCATTGGATCATTGCGTAATTGGAAGTATCCCTCCCATATACCTTCACCCAATTGCAAAAGTTGCGCATGAATCGTATGACTGGTGCTGATAATAATGACAAACACAAGAACGAGAAACGCGGGGAACGCAGCTAGCCACTCATACGGCGAGCGATTAGCCACCCTAACCGGATGTTCCATGAAAGATACCTCTTTATATTAAAAAGAACCGAAGTCGGATGACTTCGGTTCTACTTACTAGAAGTGTTGTAGCTAGATGACTACAACGATAAAAACACCAGCCGACTATTCTAAACTTTCAGCACACTCGGCAGCAGATGGAGTCTCTTTGCAGCGCAGATTCTTTAAAAGCTTCAGCATTTTGCCGTCATAAACGCCTTCATCGCGCAAAACAACGCGTACTTGACGCAGCATTTCGTTATAACCAGCAACGTCAGCGGGAGGCAAATCGATCCAATATTTTTCTTCAATAGCTTCTGTATATTTAGCAACGCCGGCAGCGGCTTTATCAAATAATGTTGCCACGAACGATCGAGAAGCCTGCATAAACTCAGAAGTGAATTTTTCTTTGTGCATCACTAATTGAAAATCTAGGTAGGCAAGGTTGTATCTCAAGATCCCCCCTTTAGTACCCAATCCTTTGTACATTTCAAGTGGTTCGTAAGCCAACGCAGGGGCATAGGCGATATCAACACTGCCATTATTAAACTTGCCGGAGAAATTGGCAGAGTTCGAAGGCACAACTGCGGCGCCGATGTGATTTACCATCTTTATAGAAGGTGCATCATAATCAAGCGTTGCAATACGTTTGCCAGACATTTCCTCAACCGTATCAATGCTGCGATCGTTAACAAACAAGTAGATGGGACCTGCTGGAATAACACCGCCGACTTCATATCGGTCATTACTCATGTACTTAGCGGCACCAGGTGCAGAAATAGCCATCACCAGCTTGCGCATGATACTAGCATTAGGAACCGCACCAATCGCTTCGATGGTAGAAGCGAATTTGCTGTAAGGACGCGCACGGGCGCCAGTCATAACGACAGCATCGCATTGCCCAGCTTTGAAATCGTCAGACGCAATTTTTTCATCGGTGTATGGCTTTAATTCAAAGTTGTATCCATTCTGAATAGCAAAATTACGATATTCCGTCATCAAGTTATACATTGGGCCACTTGAACCAAGTGGATCATAAATACATACAGTACGTTCTTCCGCCGCATTCGTTAAACTGGATGCAGCGATAGAAACAACAGCAGTTAAACCTGCCAATAACTTACGCATAAAATTAGTCCTCGAGAAGATCATCAATATCTAGCACAGGGCCAGACTGAATCGCTTGGTCATCCCAGAATGTACCAAACTCACCCACAGGGGTGCGTGAACCCGTTGCTTCTGTCCACATCCGATCTGAAACAGCTCGAATTTGTTCGCTCGCAACGACATCTAATAAACGGTATTCGCGATCACTGGCATCCGTTTTAAGCGATGCAGCATGACGACGAATGGCATCCTTAACTTTATCTGTGTGACCTGCAGAATCAGCAATGATTACTTCTATTGCTTGTGCTAAACGTACGCCGCTATCAGCAGAAGCGCGCGATGCAGCGGCCAATTCAACCCAAGGATCGGTACCTTCTGGTGCACTGTCTGGCATTAAAATCCAAAGACCTGCTTTAGCCGCTAATGGCAAGCCCCAGTAATCTTGATTATCTAAACACTGCATACCACGAACAGTTTTCATGGCAATGTCTTTAGGGACTTCAACGACACTCTGAGATTTAAGATCGGCTAAAACTGCTTGCAAACCCGCTACGTTACCGAGAGCCCAGTAAACGCCTTCTTCATAATTTAAGCTTGGGCATTTCTCACCTGGTTCGCCATACTCATTCACCATGTGTAAATAGGAATTGTAAAGACGATTAGCCGCAACAGCGTACATACGCTTTTCACGGATACGCGCATCCTTTGCAGAATCAATATTTTGTGCACGGAATTCGCGCAAATAAGTTAAACCTTCGTCCGCAGCTTCTGAAGCTGCGCAACCACCTGCCATAATACCCATTACGATACCCGCATTGTCGGGTGCACTAATGACTCGATCAAACGCCATAATGAGCGGTTGTAACGATTGCGTCATTGAACAGGCAACGCCTAAATCATCGGTGGTCATGGTGTAAGGAGTGACGTGACGATCAGTCAGATCGTATACAACCCAACCAGCAGGCGCATAGATAAGGCTACAAGCCGATGTAACGGCCACTAGAGATACAAGCATTATTCGAGTGAGAAAAGACATGACGCCCCCATAAGATCATCAGTTTTTTTTATTATTCGCTTGGTGATGATAACCACTCAAACGTCGGTTGCGCCTAGAATATCCTGAAATATAATGAAATAACAATATTGTTACATAATTACATATGCACATTCCTTGCGCTGCTACCATAGCGTAACTTTACATTTGCAGCATTTTGCCAACTTTACGTTGCGTTCGCAGGATACCAGCTTCTTTTTAAAGGTGACAGCAAAAACACCATTTTAAGCCAGACAGGTGTCTATTGCAAAATTTAGTCAAATTGCGCCAAACACACTCCGCTATTCAATACATTTTTTAGAACGTCTTTGTTTAGATCAATCAAGGTTTAGATCAAGCAAGCCATTTCGGACAAAGGCAAAATTAACGAAAAATGTTTCTTGGCAAATCAGTTTTCAATGTGCATATTAGAGGTGCATGTACCAAAACCGGAGGCACGTTTCTGAACGATTTCCTCGGCAGGTTGTTGCGACATAACAACCACCGTGTTTTAACGGGAATCCTTCCCGTAATCACACACCTCTCTACGAAGAACATCGTTCAATTCGTCTCTCTTTCTTCCGCTCCGAAAAAAAAACCTCTCTCACACTCATTGCCACTGCTGCTGTCATCACCAGTAATTTGTCTGTTACAAGATAAGTTAGACACAGTAAGGCTTTGTGGTGAGCATACTCTGATTAGGAGAGTTCTATATGGCTGCGCGCAAATCCGATACTAAACTGTATGTCATTGATACCAACGTATTGATTCATGATCCAACCGCGATTCATAATTTTGAAGAGCATCAAGTTGTGATCCCGATGACAGTGTTAGAAGAACTCGACAAGTTAAAAATGGGCAAGGCCTCTATCGCGACAGATTGTCGCGAAGCGATACGCCAAATAGATAGAATCATCGGAGATGCCTCTCCTACAGAAATAGCCAAAGGGATTCCCATTCAAAGGCCTGACGGCGAAAATTTAGGATTCTTTTCCATCTTACTGGATACCTTCGACACCCCTAAACGTACCCTACCCAACGACCTCAACGACAACAAAATCATTAACAGCTTAGTCACCCTGCAAGAAAAATATCCTCATCGTGAAACCATCCTAATCACCAAAGACATCAACATGCGCTTAAAGGCGCGTGGTTGTGGTGTGGGTGCTCAAGACTATCAAAATGATCAATTACTTACCGATGTTGAGTTATTAGAGACCGGCTTCCATCGCTTTGAAGGTTCGTTCTGGGAAACCCAAACGACGGTAGAAACCTTCCACGATGAAACCGGTACTTATCATAAAATTCCAATTAACAGTCTCCCTAACGAGGTTTTCGTTAATCGCTTCATCATTGACGAAAAAGGCTTTGTTGGCCAAGTGGATAAAATTGGTGAGGAATTTGTACTGCTGCGAGATATTCCCTACGAGCAACTGATGTCGCAGAATGCTTGGGGATTAACGCCGCAAGATATCCCGCAAGCGTTGGCGCTAAACCTATTACTTGATCCGGACGTGCATTTAGTCACCCTCACCGGTCAAGCGGGTTCGGGGAAAACCATTTTAGCCTTAGCGGCAGCCATCGAGATGACGGTAGCGACGCAACAATATAAACGGATTATCGCCACGCGCAGTACACGCGGACTTGATGAAGATATTGGCTTCTTGCCAGGTACGGAAGCGGAAAAGATGGAGCCTTGGTTAGGCGCTATTACGGATAACTTAGAAGCACTGCATAACGGTGACGAAAACTCACACAGCAGTGTCGATTACATTTTGCAAAAAGTGCCGCTGCAGTTTAAAAGCCTTAACTACATTCGCGGACGCAGCTTTCAACAAAGTTTGATCCTGATCGATGAATGTCAAAACCTCACACCGCATCAAATGAAAACCATCATCACTCGCGCTGGCGCCGGCAGTAAAGTAATTTGCTTAGGAAACTTAGCACAAATAGACACGCCGTATCTGAGCCCAATCAGCTCTGGCTTAACCTATTTAATAGAGCGCTTTAAACACTTTTCTCAAGGAGGAACGATTCACTTAGAAGGCTCACCACGTTCAGTATTGGCGGATTACGCCGAGAACCATCTATAACACTTTAATAACAGCAAAATATAACGGAGCACTATGCTCCGTTATATTTTTGTAAGCGATCACCAACGATTAATTCTTCGCATTCTGCGGCAAAGCCACTGCCTACCTCGGAATAGTAATTAAACGCGATATCGACACCCAAAGTTAACAACTCTTCGCGCTCATCTTCGTAGCGAGCAACTGCGGCAACTAACCCGTGATAACCAGCCAACTTCATCATTTGCAGTGTCGCCAGCATCTCTTGATGCGCAGGTAAGGCCAGCATCACTAAACCAATTTTCTTGCGCGCAATATGCTCCCAAAATTCGGGATCATCGGCATCTCCAGCGATGACTTGGACATTTTTTTCTTTTAAAAGAACCACACGTTGAGCATCCGACTCAAGCCCCCATACGTCGTCATGCCCCTTGCGTTGCAGTGCGAGATAAGCGCCTTTGCCTACGCGTCCCATGCCCACGACTAAAATATCGATATTACTGGGTAGGTTGAACGTGGTGTGCGCATTTTTACGCTCAAAACGATTGATGATTGGGTTCAGGCGAGCATAAAAGTAGTGAGCATAGCGATACAGCAAGGTACTGATCACAAACGAAGCCGACATGGCCAGGGCAATCATTACCAACCAATCGGACGACAGCCACTCTTTATTCACACCGACCTGCGCAACAATCAAACCAAACTCACTGAAATTGCTGAGCACCAAGGATGCTAGAAAAGATGCACGTCCTGAAACGCCCAACACAATCATAACGACGAAAAATAAGAAGAACTTCAAGAACAGCAATAACGTCAAGCCAATGACAATAGGCACCATATCCAAGGTGGGCAACGCGGTGAATCCTACCGACAAGAAAAAACCGATCAAGAACAAATCTTTAAACTGCATTAACGTTTTATAAAGCTCAGATGCTTTATTGTGTCCTGCTAACAACATTCCAAATAACAGCGCACCTAAATGCCCTTCGATGCCGACATAATGAAACAACTCATAGCCACCTAACGCTAAAAACAAACCTGTCAGCGGCAACAGTTCGCCATGACCGGCGCGTTGTGCCAACCAGTAAATAACAGGTCTAGATAACGGTAAAAGCAATAAAGCGGCAGCCCAAGGTGATGGCATTTCTCCAGTTGCTGACACCATAAAAATCACTGCCAGCAAATCTTGAATAATTAGAATTCCCAAAGCAAGGCGACCATGGCGAACTTTTAATTCCGACGCTTCTTCAAGAATTTTTACTACAGCGACAGTAGAGGAGAAGCTAAGAGCAAAGGCAATTAATGCAGCAGTCTCTATCGACACTTGGAATACTTGACTGATCCCCAACATCGTCGGCAACGGAAGTAAGACGAGTCCGATCACTAACCACGAGCCTGCTTGAGTGATGGTGGTGACCCAAACATCAGTTCGAAACAATGCACGCGCATCCAGTTTCAAACCGATAGTAAAGAGCATCAGGGTGATGCCGATCCCTGCCAGCTCGTCCAGCATATTTGTTGGTTCAACACCCATTGCATTGAGAACGAAACCCGCCAATAAGAACCCAGTAAGCGGTGGCATGGTTAATTGACGGGCAAGTAAACCAAAAACGAAGGCAACGAGAATCCAGAGAAAATCCATAAGTCCTGCTTAGTAAACACACACAATTAAATGAAGAAGCGACCTTATCACCTATTTAACTCACAGGGGCACACCTAAGCGTAAATAGAATTGATTCTGACCATATTCGTTGTCCAGACCTGACACTGCGCCCAAAACTAATGGGGCTGGGAGACGATATCCCAGTACCAAATTGACCGAAAGTTCGGCACCAAGTGCGGGGTAGTTCTCGACGGTTTCGTCATCCAGCCATGTTGCACCCTGCTCCGCATACAAGTTAATCCCAATATCGTCGACACCTAATGGCCATAAATACCAATTGCGTTGTATACGACTAACAATGCTGCGATACGTCAAACGTTCGCGATGGTAGTAACGACCGTAAAATTGACTGTCTTCATAACCGCGTAAACTCAGATCATCACGCCCAAATAACGAGTCATCATCACGTGGAGGTAAGCCACCCAAGGTCCAAAAAGGCGCGTTTTCGGACGCGTAACCTGCCGCTATTTCTAACGAAATGGACTGTGACTTGGGTAAATCAAAGGTGTAGCCTGCTTCACCTTGTACGTGCCATCCTTCGGCATCACTTGATGGAAGATTAAAATTTTCGACTACCCAATGTGCTCGATATCCAAAACTCGGACCCGGACTCAATAAGGCATAGCCTAAATCGCCTAGCGTCAACGCTAGGCCCGCACGACCGATGGTGACACCAGAATCACCAACAACAGTTACGCCCTCTTCTAACTCGTCAACTTGCTTATGCTCATATAAGGTGCCTGCATGCAGTCCAAGACGATCTTGCCAGCCGCGCCATAAGTGCAATCTTTGCACGTACAAATCGTCCGAAACGAAGCGTGTATCGTCATTATCAGCACCATTAAAATTCACCCAATCGTAGCTATGCTGGTAGCCAAAATACCAACGTTCGTAATTGTAGATGAGTGTCAAATCGACTACTTGACCACGATTATGGTACAGCACGGAAACAAGATAATTATGTCGCTGTAAGGCATCACTGCCACTCGTCGTGGCTCCCAATTGAGTGTCATTTGGCAGCAACGCAAACAAGGGTAACCAGTATCGAGGTCGCAAGGTTGACCAAGGGCTATATTCCGTTGCTTCCAACGAACTCACTGGGGGCTCAAGAGTAGACATCAAACGCTCATGTTGCTCTGCTTTTTCGTCCGCAGTGTTGTCAGAGATCGTAGAATACGACTCTGCCATTAACGAACCAAGATCGTCTGGGTTAGCGGTTAACGAATCCGCAGCCATAGCCCAATAAAATCCTTCCGCGGTATACACTTGATACATCAAATGGCCAGCGACAATTTGAGGTGTAAAGTTACCCGTTTGCGTATTCGTTAATTGCTTGGTTCGACCAGACTCTAAACTCATGATATTGAAGGTGCCGTCTTTATCGGCACTGAATAACAGACGGCCTTCATCATCGAATTTTAATCCGGACTCAATCGCTCGATCGTTGGTGATTCGCTGCCATTTTAATGAGGATAAATCCAAACGTTCGATGTCCCAGTAACCGTAACCCCTTTTCACCACGGCCATTAAGCCAGCACCCGAAGGTTCTATGGCCACATCCGCAATCACATCCCCCATGGGCAAAGCAATCAATGTACTGGTGTTGCCTTTATTATTAACCGTCATCAATGAACTCACACCTGCACGTTGTGTGCGAATAAGCCATTGCGACGATAACGTTTGCTGAGCAGTGGATGGTAACGAAACGACTTGGCTAACTCGCTGATCGGTGGTCAATCGTCGCCAATCGCCATCCTGCAGTAAATATAAATCGGCACTAAGTCGTCCACTGGTGTACGCAATTTGCCGAGCAGCGACTAAGGTCTCTGTGTCATCAATCGCCAAGGACACAATATTTTCGCCATTAGCGATATCATCGCAGTGACCATCGGATCCACAGCGCTGCAAAACAGGTCGGTCAAGATCATTAATAACGACCCGGTATAAATAGCTATCTTGGCTAATGGCAAGTTGTTGGCGCACGCCATCGTCTCCGGCGTATAACATAGCCGCTTCTTTAGCGACTGAGTCCACAGGGCCAAAGCGACGTACCATTGTTTTTTCGAAGTCAGTCCAGAGCTGGCCAAACGACTTGCCAAAGGTGTTTCTCGCTACTTTATCCTGCAAAAACCATGGAATTATTTCATCACTGTAATTCTGCAAAAATAATGCAAACCTGTCTTCGCCATAGACATTCATTAAATACTCAACAAAAAATGCGCCATATAAATAGTGATTCCCATAAGGCCAGTCACGCGTAGGCAACACTGCTTCATTAAAGGAAGCAAAACGACCAGAACGTACTTCTTCTTGCATTTGTAACTGATACCAACTGGACATCAAACGCCCAGTACCTCGTTCATAGTCAGTTTCAAAATACACCGCCAAACCTTCCAACATCATCGGCGGCGAAAAGGCATGGGGGAAAAAAATGGGTAAACGTCCAAATACGTGTTGGCCCTTTTCAGGTAAACCTCGGCTTAATTCGGTATGCAAAATGTGTACGTATTCGTGACGAATGAGCATGCGCCACCAATCCTCAAAATTGTTCAATCCAAGAACATCCGACGCGGGGTAGCTATAAAGACGAATTTGCGGAAAAGGGAAAAAGGTTGCCCAGCCATTGGCGATGTCTAAATCATCGGTAATCACCAACTGTGTTTTTTCTTTGGGTGCCGAACCAAAAAAAGGCATCAAATCGTCATGCGCTTGTTCGGCCAAAGCCAATGCACGATCGGCTAATAAAGAAAATTGCTCACTTTTTGGAAAATGGACATCAAAATGCGGCGAAGTTTTAGTCAACCACCCCGCTGCTCCTGGACCATCCCAGGCCACGGGTTCGGCGTAGGCTACGCATGACATTAATAGGTAGCTAAACGCTAAAAAATACCGATAAAAGAAACGCACAGCGTCATCCTTGTAAAAATTACAATCTAAAGAGTATAGGTAATAAAATCAGCCAACGTTATCCTATCGACTTAAGATCCGATACTTTGACCGCGATGCATTAGGATACCGGCATGGAACTACAGATTATTTACAGTGATGACGATTTAGTCGCCATCAACAAACCCAGCGGCCTGCTGGTGCATCGAAGTGACATTGATCGACATGAAACGCGTTTTGCGCTGCAACTGCTGCGCAATCAACTTGGTCAGCGGGTGTATCCTGTGCATCGTTTGGATAAGCCGACATCCGGGGTATTGCTGTTTGCTCGACGCCCTGAAATTGCCAGCTTAACTACCGACTTATGGCGACAGCGTGTCGTAGATAAACGCTATTTGGCCATCACCCGTGGTTATATGCCTGAGTTTTTGCACCTCGATAAACCCATGGCTCCGCCAGTCGATAAATACGCCAAACACGAGAGAATCAAACCCGAACAAGAAGCCATTACCGATTTTCGCTGTTTGGCACAGGTCGAGCTCGACATAGAAATCGATAAATACCCGCAATCACGCTATTCATTAGTGGAATGCCAACCGCATACTGGTCGTAAGCATCAATTACGTCGCCACTTAAAGCATCTTAGTCACCCGATCATTGGCGATGCTCGATATGGCAAAGGTAAGCACAGTCGCTATTTTCGTGATCACCTGCAGGCCCCAAGACTGTTATTACATGCTTGGTCACTGACCATGACTCATCCTATCTCAAATAAAGAAATCCAGCTTATCGCTCCACTTGATGATGTGTTTCTCAGACTCTGTGATCGTTTTCATTGGATACCGCAGCTGCCACAGCCTTTGCATCATGATCACAGCTTTGCGGAGCACGCATCCTCTGCGGCATTTTATGTGGAAGGTGAGTCTTTAGATTTGGACTAAATAAGCATCTTTTGGACGTATGCAGACAGATAATTGAGTCTAATCAGAGTTACCCACAAAATCTGTGGATAAATCTCTTAATAACTTTTTGACAACTCGCTACAAGCCACGTAATAACCGGACAAGTGTCAATTTGGTGAAAATACCTACAACTAAAAAACCTATAATTTTCAATGACTTATATTTTACAAGTTGAAATTTACCCTAAATCATATTTATTTTGACCAAGATAATAAATTTCATTGCTGTGTGTATAAGATATTTTTCATATCCCTTTTGGTGTCAATAGACAAAACCAGCTTTTTCTAAAAAAAAAACAATATTGACCCGATTCTACATCTATAATTTTGCCCACAGATTTTGTGGATAACTATGTGCACAATTATTTAATAAGGGTACTTAAGCCGCAGAAAATGGGGTGTTATGTTAGATTGGTTATTTTTTAACCAATTAAAAAATCTATATTTTTCAATAACTTATAAAAATCAATACCGTTTATGACATTTTTCGTCGCAAAAAAGGACTTTTTCTACTTGCCATTTTCACTTGTGTATAAATAAACATCAATAATCATACAGGCGTCTATAAATGCCGTTTAAGATACTGCACCAGCTAAGTGCGTGATGCTCAAAAATATTTAAAAATTATTGACTTGTTAATTTTTACAAATATTCCTGTGGATAACTATGCAAAACCCGCGTAGTTACTGATGCTATAAAATGAGAGTAATTGATTGGTATAAAAAAACCCGCAAAGCGGGTCTTAGTAATTTCAATAAATTGCACAAAATCGGCGCAGACTGGAATCTTTACATGACACCTAATCGTTTTGCCAACTCAGCGGCAGGCAGATAACCAGGAATAAGTTCACCTTCTTCGGTAATCAAAGCAGGGGTTCCTGACACGCCCAATGTCGAGCCAAGCAAAAACTGATTTGCGACTGGAGAATCACATTGGTCGCTATCAACTTTCTTATTCATATCATTTTGCACAGCTTGCATGCGTTCGATGCTGGCGATTTGTTCACTGCCTGTTTTACTTCTGGCCTGGCCATACATCATGGATATCATTTGTTGTTGGGTTTTCATATCGGTCATGGCTTTTTCACGATCTTTTTGGCACCAAACATAATTAAGCTTACGATACGATTCGGTGAAGTCTTGCCCACCTTCATCTTTTATTCCTGATCTTGGGTAGGCCAAATAACGAACGGCAATGCCCATGACTGTCAACTTAGGGACTTCTTGATGCAGCTTTTGACAGTAACCACAATCAATGTCAGTAAAGACATTGATTCGAGCTTTTTCAGTTCCTTTTGCTGGGTAGAACACAGTGTCCGAATCTTTGATAGATGCCATCGCTTGCGCACGATTGGCATTCATGCGCGTATCAC
>JARGOI010000509.1 GCA_029212275.1 Thalassolituus sp. | reverse complement strand
GCTTGGTTAGCAAACATTTGCTTCCAAGGGTAAGGTTCATGCGAAATTGAATATAATGGCGATTGAACATCCACCGCTGCGCCAGGATAGGTGTTTTGACACCATGTACCACCCATGAAATTACGGCGCTCTAACATAACAAAATCAGAATAGCCTTGCTTGAGCAAATTAATAGCTGCGCACTGACCACCAAAACCACTACCTATGATAATGAAGCGAAATTTTTTCATGAGCAAATTCCTAAAATCGTTGTGTTCTTATCGTTTTTGAGTGCTGCTGATGTGTCGATAAAGCAAACCCATAGATCTGACGACAGTTGATGTCACTTTACTTCTGACGACAGCTGATGTCAAATAACATTATGACTTCAATAATCTCATCATCTACTGGCCGAACATATCGTGGTCAAACCCCCGAGCAACGAGCCGCCGAACGCCGCCGCCGCTTCCTAGAAGCTGGTTTGCAGCTTTTCGGTACGATTGGCCTTCGTGCAGTTACCGTGCGCCGCATCTGCCGTGAAGCTGGCTTAACTGATCGTTATTTCTACGAAAGTTTTGACACCATGGAATCCCTGCTTGTCGCAGTCTACGAGCATCATCTCGGATTGATTATGGAAAAAATGATCGCCGTTATCAGCGCTTCAAACAACGTGATAGATGATGGCAATGGTCTTCGTGATCTAACTCAATACCTGCTGGATGCCTTCTACCTAGAAATGGAAAACCCTTTAGTCTCTCGCGTTTGTATGTTCGAAGTCGAAGGAGTTAGTCCAGCAGTACATCAACTGTATAACCGCTACATTTCCACCTTCGCTAGCATCATCGTTGAAACAGCCAAGCGCTATTGCGCACCATGGCCTCTTAATAAACAGGAAACCGAGGTGATCGGTCAAACGTTAGTGGGCGGGATAACGCAAAACACGCGAAACTGGGTTGCTTCAGAATACAAAACAGCTCGAGCCGACATGGTTCGTGGCACGCAATTAGTTTTTGAAGGCACTTTAATGCAAGTTAAGCTGTTACAAAATCAATAGCCCTTCCAGAAACTTTTCGACCAATATACGTTGAACAACTTAGCTGAACTAGGGTCAGTTATTTTATCGGGTGGATTTCAGCACCTTATTTACAACGCACTGTTTTAACTACCGTACTTAGCAGCACAGCACAGTCGACTTTGGCTAAGTACTTAACTCAAAGAATGTATTTAGTGTTTATTTACTCTTTTTTTAGCTCCTCAATAAGGTATGGTTACCTCTAAAATTACTTGAATAAATAGAAAAAATTATGATTTTAGCCTTTTCCAAATCACATTCCTTTACTCAGGATACGTTATGCTGATAGTCCGCCCCGTCGTCGCCAATGACTTAAAAGATCTACTCGAATTGGCCGAAAAAGCTGGGGATGGTATGACGTCTCTACCGCTCGACAGTACCGCATTAATGGCGCGTATTGAGCTGTCGATAGAAAGTTTTGCTCGTAGCGAAAAACACCCTGATGACTACTTTTTTTTGGTGATGGAAGATTCCGAGCGCAACAAAGTGGTGGGCACGGCCGGAGTTTACGCGATGACGGGCGCACGCCAAGCGTTTTATGCCTATCGCTTAATGAACCTTACCCACTATTCCCACTCTCTGAATAAGCAAGTGCGCAGTCAAATACTGCACCTAACTAACGACTACACCGATTGTTCCGAAGTCGGCACCTTATTCCTCGATCCAGATTATCGTGGCAACGGCCATTGGCTGGCGCGTTCACGCTATTTACTGATGGGTTTATTTCGCCAGCGCTTTTCAGAATCGGTGATCGCTGAATTGCGTGGCTGGACCGACATCAATGGCAATAGCCCGTTTTGGGAAGCCATTGGCAGACAATTCTTTCAAATGGAATTTGATGATGCAGACACCTTATGTGGCATTGGTTCTAATCAATTCATTACCGAATTAATGCCCAAATACCCTATTTATACCAACCTGTTACCGGCAGATGCGCAAGCGGTTATCGGCAAACCTGCGGATGTTGGTTTGCGTGCCAAGCAGTTATTAGAAGCCGAAGGGTTTCATTATGATCGTGTGGTGGATATTTTCGACGCGGGTCCACTGATGCTTGCAAACATCAATA